>JBARWW010000406.1:0-14440 GCA_049647005.1 Acidaminobacteraceae bacterium
TCCCTAACTATCAAAATGATTGTCATACGTTTTTTTTAATCCCTTTAATCCCTTTGATTCCAATTTCTTTTTAAATTCAAATCGCAGTTTATCATGTTCAAATTCTGTAGCACATTTACCAAAATAAATGTTATGAAGAACATTATAAGTATCACAAATAGACGGATTTTTTAAATCAACTACCCAATTGTGCATGTCTTTTGTTGCTATAGAAAATTCTGATTCAAAAGAGTTATCATCAAAGTATTCCATAACTTCATCAAAACTTCTTTTAGTCCAAATATTACCACATTCATCAAAATTATCACCAGCTTCACACTTAATTAAATTACCGATAAATGAATCTACTATTTGTGATCTAATTGCATCTTTCTTTTTACCTTTAAATAAAAAATCAAACATTTTCAAACCCCCATCAGAAGCCAATTATTCAGTTTCAGTCCAGTTGTGGTAGATATTCTGAACATCGTCGTGATCTTCAAATAACTCAATCATCTTAGCCATGTTCTTAATATCATCTTCTGAGCTAAGCTCAGTCATAGTTTGAGGAAGGTATCTAAGCTCTGCCATTGAGAACTCATATCCATCACTCGCTAATGCGTCACGAACCGATGCAAAATCACCAATTGCAGTATAAATTTCGTAGTGTGTTTCTTCTATTGAGATATCCTCTGCTCCAGCTTCTATCGCTGCCATTTCGATTTCTTCGTCGTCCATACCATCTTGCTTGTCAATTACAAGTACCCCATTGTGATCAAACATAAAGCTTACAGAACCGTTAACACCAAGGTTACCTTTACCTTTAGTAAAGTAACTTCTAACGTCAGCAGACGTTCTGTTAGTGTTATCAGTTAAACACTCAACAAGTACAGCTACTCCACCCGGACCGTATCCTTCATAAGTTAATTCTGTAAATACAGCGCCATCACTCTCGCCAGCACCTTTTTTAACAGCTCTATCTATGTTATCGTTTGGCATGTTTGCAGCTTTAGCTTTTTCAATTGCTGATTTAAGACCTGCATTATAATCAGGATCTCCTCCGCCTTCTCTAGCCGCAACCATTATATATCTAGCAATTTTAGTAAATTCTTTAGCTCTCTTAGCATCTTGTTTACCCTTTTTCTTTATGATAGTACCTATTCTACCCATATCTCCACTCCTTAGATTTTTCCGATTTATAAACACTTAAACATTTTATCATATAGCAAGCTACTTAGTAAAGGAGTGTGCTTTCTTATTCATATGTATATAGTAAATTTTGCATATAATTTTGTAACTATCTATATTTAAGGACAGCCCCTTTTCCATTATTGAAAAAACCGACCTTATAAAGGTCGGTTCATCGGGGTTCAGAGATATACTCTGTATGCAATTATATTTGGGCATATAATTGCTTGATAAAGACATTAAGTCTTTACTCACTTTTTTAGTTATAACTTTTTTTGCAAAGTATATTCAGGTAACTCTGCAAATAATTGATTGCATTTAATTAATTGGATATGGGCATATCCATCTAAATCTTTGTAACTACTCTTTTATAACATTAATAAATTCAAGAGTAGAATCTTCAAGATCTGTTATCACAGTATCTTGTTTTGTTAAAAACTCTATATAATCAAGTACTTTGCTAGTGATTCGCTCACCAGGCGTAAATATTGGTATTCCTGGTGGATAAGCCATAATAGATTCTCCGCTTATCCTACCTACAGAATCTTTCAATTTCACTTTTTCTTTATCAGCATAAAAAGCATCTCTTGCTGAGAGTGCAGTCTCAAGTTCGTATGCTGGAAGTAAACTTTTATATGATTTTACTTCTTGCTTATATTTACTTGAAATCTCAAGCAATGCTTTTATTAATTTATTAATATTTTCTTTAGTATCACCAAGACTAATTATACCAAGAACGTTAGCAGAGTCTCCTAGTTCCATTTGTATGTCATACTCATCACGAAGTATGTCATATACCTTAAAACCTGTCATACCTAGCCCAGATACATTTATAACTAACTTTGTTTCGTCAAATTCATGAACTCCTGGTGTTCCTTCTATCTCTTTTCCGAATGCATATATTCCTTCAATCTTATTAATTTCATCTCGTGCGTATCTTGATAATTCAAGTACATAAGACAAAAGTTTTTCGCCGTCTATAGCTAGATTTTTCCTGGCTATATCAAGGCTAGACATAAGAAGATACGATGCACTTGTAGTTTGGTTTAGGTTAAGAATTTTTCTCACATGTTTTGGATCAACACGTCCACCTTTTATTACAAGTGCAGAGCTCTGTGTAAGAGATCCACCCGTTTTATGCATGCTAAGAGCAACCATATCTGCCCCTGCGTCCATAGCACTCATTGGAAGCTCAGGATGAAAATGAAGATGACTTCCATGCGCTTCATCTACAAGAACTATCATGTTACTTTTATGTGCCAAATCACATATTTCTTTTAGGTCAGAAACTGCTCCAAAATATGTTGGATTTATGATAAAAATAGCCTTTGCATCACTATTTTCTCTAATTGCTTTTTTAACCGAATCAGTTGTAACACCAAATGCAATACTAAGTTCCCTGTTATACTCTGGATGAATATATACTGGAACAGCACCTGACATAATAATGCCGTTTGTTGCCGATTTATGTGCATTTCTAGGCAATATAATTTTATCTTTTGGTTTACAAACACTCATAATCATAGCCTGTACGCCACCTGATGTTCCATTTACTAAAAAATATCCATAATCTGCGCTGTACACTTTTGCTAGTAACTCTTCTGCGTCCTTTATTACACCTACTGGATTTGATAAATTATCTAAACATTTCATAGAGTTTACATCTACTTCTAAAACTTTCTCACCCATAAACTCACCGAACTCTTTAAGTCCTACTCCATGCTTATGTCCAGGTACATCAAAAGGAACAATGCCTTTTTTATGGTAATCTTTTAAAGCATCGAAAAGAGGCGTCTTATTTTGCGACATTTTTCTTCCTCCTTTTACTTAATTACACACTGTTTTGCCATCTAATACATCTTATCTACTTACATATTGCAAGTGCAAGCTCTCTTATAACTTTACATGCAACTGCAGTTGATGTTCCGCTCTGATCATAATGTGGCGAAAGCTCCACCACGTCGGCACCAACAACATTTAACTTTTCAAATAATTTGATTGATTCAATCATCTCTTTAAAACTTATTCCACCTGGCTCAATTGTTCCAGTTCCAGGGAAAATAGATGGATCAAGTATGTCTAAATCAATAGTAATATATACTGGTGTGTTGCCAATTTTTTCTATAATATTTGCAATTGTATCTATATTAAATTTTTCCATGTAAGTATTTTTCTTTGAAAACTCAAACTCTTCTCTTTCACCAGATCTAATTCCAAATTGATAAATTCTATCTTTTCCAACTAAATCATATATTCTTCTAATTACAGTTGCGTGTGAGAGTTCTTCACCCATATAGTCGCCGCGAAGATCAGCGTGTGCATCTAGATGCACTACTACAACATCTTTATATTTATCAAATACACCTCTAAAAGCAGGAAGTGAAACTAAGTGTTCTCCACCAACCATAAATGGTATCTTTGAGTCGTCTACAATACTTTTTGAATAATCATAAATCATATCAAGCGCTCGCTTAGTATTACCAAAGGGTAGGTCTAAATCGCCACCATCAAATAATTCATAATCATATAAATCTTTATCAAGATATGGACTATAAGATTCCAGTCCAAAAAATTCTTGTCGCACTGCAGCAGGACCAAATCTAGTCCCTGGTCTAAATGACGTAGTTCCATCAAATGGGCATCCATATATGACCATACTTGAATCTTCATAGTCACTTTCAAATCCCATATAAGTCATGATATTTTTATTCATTATCTACTAACATTTCACGAACAAAATTTGGAAGTGCAAATGAACCTCTATGAATATCAGTGTTATAATACTTTGTCTTTAGACCAAGCTTATTCCACTCTTCAATCTTTTCATTATTTACTGGATCAATTCCCTTTGACGCAAATCCAAATAACCAGTGACCAGATGGATATGTTGGCATATGGAACTGATAAACTTTTGATACTTCAAATTTTTCATTTATTCTAGCGTAAGCACGCTTAAAGTTTTTAGCATCTCTCTCGTAGTATGGAGATTCATTTTGATTTACTAAAATTCCATTCTCATTTAGAGCATGGTAACAATCAGAGTAGAATGACTTAGTAAATAATCCTTCACCAGGTCCAATTGGATCTGTTGAATCAACAATTATAAGATCGTATATACCTTTTTTATCTTTAACAAATTCAAGCCCATCTTGGAAATAAAGATCTACTCGCTTGTCATTTAACTTACAACTTGTTTGCGGTATAAACTCAAGACATGAGTCTACTACTAGTTTGTCTATCTCAACCATATCAATGTGCTCAATAGTTTTGTAACGTGTAAGTTCACGAACAGTTCCACCATCGCCACCACCAATAACCAATACATTTTTTATAAGGGGATTTGATGCCATTGCAACATGTACTATCATGTCATGATACACAAATTCATCTTTTTGATTTACCATCATAAGTCCATCAAGAGTTAGCACTCTTCCAAATTCAACTGAATCGAATATATCAACTTGTTGGAACTCACTTTTTTCACTATATAAATGTCTAGAAACTTTCATACCAAATCTAACATTTGCTGTATGATTTTCCGTATACCATAAATCCACAACTACACCTCATTCTATATTTGTAAAAGCCTATATAATAATCAATCTTTAATTAATTCATCATTATATGCTTATTTTATTATTACGCTACTACCTCTTCATCCATATCAGGCTTAAATGTAATATTACCAAGCTCTTTTGGTGAAAATCTTCTAATTTTATCTATCATTCCTCTAGAAACTTCTGTTGATTCACTTCTCTCAGCTTTTAAAGTTTTCTCTAAATAATCAAATGCATCCCATGGATTAACAGAATCACCACAAGTAAATAAATCTACTGATGCATATCCGAATTCTGGCCATGTATGAATAGTTAAATGCGATTCTGAGATTACAACAGCACCACTTACACCGTATGGATTAAACATATGGAATACACTCTCAACCACTGTAGCTTTTGCTTCTTTTGCTGCTGTAACCATAAGTTTTTCAATTAACTTATGATCATTTAAAATGTTTTCATCACAGTTGTAGTACTCTACTAATATGTGTCTTCCTAATTGTTCTGTTTTCATTTGAACACTCCTCTCAAAATCGCCTTTTATACTTACAATTGTTTACTTATACTTAACTTTAGCTAAAGCTTAACTAAAACTAACTTTGTTTTTTAATAAACTGTTATTCAAAGTTTAATCATACTAAATATATACTGTTTTGAAATTTTGTCAATAGTTTAGGAAAAATAATTTTTTCGCATTCAATTGTCAACACCAGTATTTTCAACATTGACAAGTGTAGTTTTTTTGTCCTGTGTTTAATATATTAAACTTCAAAACAAATATACTACACTCTAAAAGCATTGAAAAATAAATGTTTTTTACACTTTGAGCCACAAATTAACAAATTGCTTTTTTAATTTTTTTGTGTTTAAAATAGTATGCTTTGAAATCTACAACTACTAAATTATTTTTATATATAAAAATAAAAAAGACCCTTTAAAAGTCAAAAAATTAATTTTAACTCTTAAAAGATCTCTAATTATAAATTTACTTATACTAATATTTTATTGGTTTTGGTGCTGGTGGCATTTGTCTTTTATGCTCACTTCTTTTATGTAGTAGTTCTATTATTTCTTTATCTTTATCTGGAATTTCTTTTCCCTCAAGATAATCATCTATTAAATCGTATGTTGTTCCCATTTCACTCTCATCTGTTTGCCCATCCCAAAGTCCAGCTGATGGTGCTTTATTAATTATACTACTTGGAACACCAAGATACTTTGCCATCTGGAAAACTTCTCTTTTTTTGAGATTGGCTATTGGAAGTATATCTACTCCACCATCACCATACTTTGTAAAGTATCCAGTCAATAGCTCTGCTTCATTATCCGTCCCAGCAACAAGGTAATTTAGATTGTTAGCAACTCCATATAGTGTACTCATTCTAAGTCTTGCTCTAAGATTTGCATCAGTAAGTCTCTCATTATCAGTTTCAAAGTCATTCATAACCTCTTCTAACTTTGAATGTAATAATTCGTGTGTCTGTGAAAGCTCTATTTCTATATTTTTAATCATAGCTGCCTCAGCAAGTGCAAGTGCATCAATTCTATCATTTTCTCCACTTTTACAAGGAAGAATTACACCAAGTGAATTTTCTGGAAATGCCTTTTTAATAAGAAAAGCAACAACACTTGAATCAATTCCGCCGGATAATCCAACTACTATACCTTTCGTAGCAGATTCTTTAACTTTTTCTCTTAACCACTTTACTATATGATCTATCTCTCTTTCCATATCTTTTAGCATAACAGCCCCCAATTTATCTATATACTATTATTATATATCTATGTCTAAAATACTTGTAAGTTAATGATGCTAAGAATAATTCAAATTTTAATTTATAAATCTATTCTTTTATCAAGCTCTACTAACACGCAGTTATAATAAACAATTTTAAGTTCATGTTTTTCAGCAAGTTCAATTGTCTTATCTGAAAATGAACCGGGCTGAAACCATATATGGTCAATTCCAAGTCCATTCGCCTCTTCAACTACAGAGTTTGCTTTATCTGGACCAACAACAAGGCTAACACAGTCGGGCTTAATAGGTAAATCAGTTAGGGACTTGTAACACTTAAGACCTTCAACTTCATCATAGGCTGGATTTACCGGATATACATCATATCCAAATTCTTTTAACTTCTTAACTATTTTGTTTCCAAATTTTGATGCATTTTGAGTTGCACCAACAACTGCCCAGCTTTTTTTATCCAACATTTCATCAATAATTTTTTGCATATATACCTCCATCTTCGCTTCTTTAAGAGTAAAAAAAAATTTATAAGTACACTTGCTTCTTTAAAAAAACATACCCTTTATAGCTATTAAAATTCATATTATTTATTATAAATTTTTGAGTCCTTTATTGCAAGAATCTCTTCACCCACAAGACTAATATCACACTTTGAATTTGTAATATCAATAATCCTATCATTCACACTACTTAAGTCTTCTGGCTTTACATAAAGCATAATCTTAACTTTCTCTGTAAACACACTATCTTTAAGAAGTACTTTAGTTTCTGATGATATATAATTTTGAAGGATTCCATTTAATGTGTAATCAAACGAAATATCAAGAACATTATATGTAAGCATATCAATTATCTCAGAATTTTCAAGTCCAATTTTAGCCATATTGGTATATGCACGTACAAGTCCACCAGTTCCTAGTTTAACACCACCAAAATATCTAGTAACAACAATCACTAAATTTGTTATACCTTCATTTTTAAGCATAGAGATAATTGGTACTCCTGCTGTTCCACTTGGTTCTCCATCATCTGAGTATCTTTGGATTTCTTGTTTTGATCCAATTAAGTAAACAGGCACATTATGAGATGCATCTCTATGTTTCTTCTTTATGGCTTCTATAAACTGAGTAGCCTCTTCTTCTGTTTTAACAGGCTTTACGTATGTAATAAATTTTGATTTGTTTATAACATCTTCGCTTACTGACTCTCGCACAACCGTTTTGTAGTTCATAACTTTCACCTTCTTAATTAAATTAAAGTCAGATAAATTATTCTAATTGCCTGATTCGACACTTACAAATTTCTATCTGACTTTCATTTTACTACATATTTTATAATAAGATTATAAATTAATTATATCTATCATCTTACTCAACTATATACTTTATTATATTAGTCAATTATATACTTTGAGTACTTATTAAATTCTTTATCAGATACTTCAACCTTAATCTCAGTACCTTCATTTACATACTCAGTTGATATAACACTTGAGTTATCACATAAATCTGAGTAAGCTGCTCCATCATTAAATGGTATCAACATCTTAACCAAACGTACATCTTTATAAATAGATGACTTAATCTTTTCTATTAGAGTGTCTATACCAAGTCCTGTTACAGCTGATACTTTTAAAGAATTTTCTTCATCTGGCAGATTGCTTAATTGTTCCGATGTTAATAAATCGATTTTATTTACTGCAAATATAGTCTCTTTATTAGTAACACCAAGCTCACTAAGTACCTTTTCAGTTATCTTAATTTGATTATGGTAATCCGAATTTGTACTATCAACAACATGAATTAGTAAATCTGCCTCTGTCACTTCCTCAAGTGTAGCTTTAAATGCTTGAACCAATGCATGTGGCAACTTTGATACAAATCCAATTGTATCAACCAATATAAATTCTTTATTATCTGGAAATTTTATTCTTCTATGAGATGTATCTAGTGTTGCAAATAGCATATCTTTTTCAAATACTTGCTTTTCAACATCCTCAGGAGCTGTCATCTTTAGCAGTTTATTCATAACTGTTGATTTGCCTGCATTGGTATAACCAACAAGTGCAACCACTGGCACCTCATTTTTAGATCTCTGTGATCTTTGAGTTTCTCTATTTTTCTGTACTTCTTTAAGCTGAGTTCCTATATCAGATATTCGCTCATCAATTCGTCGTCTATCTATCTCAAGCTTTTGCTCACCAGGACCTCTCGCTCCAACACCAGAACCAGTTCTCGATAGTGAATTACCCATTCCTCTTAGTCTTGGAAGTCTATATCTTAGTTGTGCTAATTCAATTTGAAGCTTACTCTCCTTAGTTTTTGCTCTTTTAATAAATATATCAAGAATTAGAGCTGTTCTATCTATAACTTTACACTCCATCTCACCCTCAAGGTTTCTTATCTGAGAACCAGATAGTTCATCATTAAAAATAACTACATTTGCCCTATGGAATTCAACAAGCTCTTTAATCTCTTGAACTTTTCCTTTCCCAATATAAAATGCTGGATCAATAGTTTTCTTGTTTTGAATTACACTCTCACAAACATATACATCTGCAGCTCTCGTAAGTTCTGCAAGTTCATTCATTGAATACTTTATGTCAATATCACCTTTGTCATCATTAAAAGCAACTAACACCGCTCTTTCATCTATATCTAGAATAATTTCATTTTCTTCCTTTAATAACATTTTATTCACTTCCTATTCATATATATATTCTAATAATATCACTATTTATTTTTTCCCTCTATTGTATGTTGATACCCAAATAAATATTATTATATCAAATTTTGCGTAAGCCAACTACCATTTCCATTTTTTAGGTTCCAAATGTTACAAAATGATTATTTATTACTCAGTAAATTACTAAGTTATTTTTCCTTATGGTATAATATCATGTAGCATATTTAGGAGGTAATTATGAGCACTAATAATGAAAATAAAAAACCTGCACCTCGTACTAAAAAGAAAAGACCCAAGAAAAAGGGTGGCTTTTTTAGAATCTTAAAGTACATAATACTTATAGGTCTTATTACTGGAATTATTGCTTCTGGTGTAGTATTCCTATGGGTGTCAAATGTTCTTGCAGATCTTCCTGAAATTGATCCATCTAATATAAACGATCTTTTAGGTGAGAATTCTGTAATACTTGACTCAAATGGTAAAGTTCTAGAAAATATACAAAATGATGGACTAAGGACCCTAATCGAGTTTAAAGATATTAGCGAAAATACAGTAAATGCTTATGTTTCAGTTGAAGATAAAACTTTCTGGGACCATAATGGGTTTAACTACATTAGATTAGTTGGAGCAGTAAAAGATAGTGTATTTAAAAATACTTCTATTAAAGGTACTTCAACTATCACACAACAGCTTGCAAGAAACCTATATTTAGCTGAGATTAAGTCAGTTAGGACACTTGATAGAAAAGTTAAAGAAGCGTATTATGCCGCTCAACTGGAAAAATACCTTACTAAAGAGCAGATTTTCGAATCTTATCTTAATACAATTTATCTTGGCAGTGGTAGTTACGGCGTTGAAGCAGCAGCTCAAAAATACTTTAGCAAAAATGCAAGTGAACTTGACCTAGTTGAATCTGCTATGATTGCTGGTATTACAGCACTTCCTCTTGAGTACTCTCCTATGAGAACTATGAATAAGGCAGATATAACTGAAGAGCATTTTATAATTGATGACTCTAGCGATTTATACACAATTGTTTATAATAGCGGCTCTGAAAAAAGATATAAAATTGTTCTACTTCTTATGTATAAGAATGGCTACATTACAAAAGCTGAATACGATGAAGCATTAGCTACAGATTTAAAAACAAAGCTTTCTGTTGGAAGCTCAGCAAAGAGTGAAATTTCATCTTATTTTTCTGATATGGTTAAAAAAGATGTTATTGAAGATTTAATGGAAAAATATGAGTACACTTATACTGAAGCTCAAAATGCACTTTATACCAATGGACTTAAAATTTATTCTACAATTGATTTTGATATGCAAAAAACACTTGAAGCTACCTATTCAAATACTAACTTCACACCTTATTTCTCTGAATCAACCGCTAACTCTGTGAAGAACTTCCAGACAAAATACGGCCTTCAAGCTGATGGAGTTATAGGAAGCGGAACACTTAGTAAGATGGCTGAAGTTGGTATAATTGATCCTAATGCTTTTTCTCTACAAAAGTATAGAAAAGGTATAGAACATGAAGATGTTATACTTATTAAAAAAGGCCTTGATTCAATTGGTCTTATAAGTTTTAACGACAATATTCCAAAAGTAATCGTTCGTTTTAATAGTAAAAAAGATATTATCACTGAAGAAGGTACACTTCTTCTTTTCAAATATGATAACTTAGTAGATTCATCAAATAACTTTGTAATACCAAGTAGCGATTACAAGTATGATGCTTCTGGAAACCTAGTGTTATTAAAGAACAATAGATTATTCTTTTATCCTAAAAAACAAGATGGACAGTTAGTTGATATACAAGCAGTTATAAAAACATCATATAAATATGATGAAAATAATAAAGCAAATAAAAGAAACTCAGACGGAACTTACAGCGTAGAAAATCTTTACACATATACTGGTAAAGACCTACTTGTTCCAAATGAATTTAAGACTTTTGACAGTGACAATAATTTAGTTGTTTCAGAATTATTCTTAGATTCAAACCCAAATTTCTTTAGAAAAGATGCTTCTGGTAATCTTCTTGTTTCTAGTGGAGACTATTCTATAAGCACTCAAGGAATTATTCAGCCACAATCTTCTATGGTTATAATCGATTATAGAAGTGGTGAATTAAAAGCAATCGTTGGTGGTAGAGGAGTTAGTGGTTCTATGATATATAATAGAGCTATTAAACCTCGTCAACCAGGTTCTGCTATTAAACCAATTTCAGTTTATCTACCCGCTATAGATTCAAAACAATGGACTGCGGCATCTGTAATTGATGATAGACCAGTATACCTGGGCGCAGGTAATACAAGATGGCCATATAACTGGTATGAAAAATATAGTTCAGGTATTAAGTACTGGGGACTTCTTACACTACGCGAAGGTATAGAGTGGTCTAATAACGTTTTAGCTGCTACTCTAGCCAATGAGCTTGGTGCTGATAAATCTATAGAATACCTAAAAAAATTAGGTATAACAACAATTGTAGAATCCGGTTATTCAAACGATGCCAATATATCTGCAATGGCTCTTGGTGGTATGACACAAGGTCTTACACCAATTGAATTAACAGCCGCTTATGGCGCTGTTGCAAACGGTGGAGTTCTTGTTGAAACTACGACTTACTCTAGTGTTGTTGACAATAAAGGCAATATAATACTTGAAAAAAATCCAATAAAAGAATTTGCTGTTGATGAAAAATCAGCATTTATAGTTCAAGATATGATGCGAACAGGTGTTACTAGTGCATTATCTAAAAGTGCGCAGATTAGACCATATAATCTAGGAATACCTATCGCTGGTAAGACTGGTACAACTTCAAATAAGCTTGATGCTTGGTTTGTAGGATACTCACCTTACTACGTAGCTGCAACATGGTTTGGTAATGACCTAAACATGCCTCTTGATGAAGGTTCATCAGTTTCTGATAAGTTTTGGGGTACTGTTATGAGCGAAATTCATACGGAATTGCCCGACAAAGATTTTGTTCGTCCTGATGGCATTGTAGTAGTTGCTATTGATACTAAATCAGGTTTGCTTCCATCTGCGTTAAGTTCTCTTGACCCTCGTGGAAGTACAGTTAAAAACGAATACTTTATATCTGGAACTCAACCTACTGAAGTAGATGATGTTCACGTTAAAGTTGCAGTATGTGTAGAGAGTGGAAAACTTGTAAATCAAGATTACTGTCCTACAACACTTATAGAAGATAAAATATTTATAAAGAGAAAAGAACCTTATATTCCAAGTGAAAATTTAGATAGTAGAGGTAATCCAATGATACTTAGAGATTCTAAGTATGATATTCCAACAGAACTTTGTGATATTCACACTGGCGAGGTTATTGATATAGGTACATTTATTCCAGGTTCTACAACAGATGGTACTAACCCAGGAACAACAACTGGTAGTACAACTGAAGTTGAAAACCCAGTTTATGGATTAGCCTTTATAATAGATCTTCCAACAGGAGATAGTCGAGTTGAAATTCCATTTTATGTTGACCATGCAAATGGAAGCAAAGTACTACTTCCAAGAGGAACATTATTTATGACTGATGGCTCTGTATCTATGCCAGATGGAACAGTACTTATGCCTTATGAGTTAAGTCCTTATCCAGATCTAAGCGCTCTCAAAGGAAGCACAGATTAAAATTACAGGACAATTGATGATTCATTAACATTATAAGTTATTACAGATTTATAAATTCAATTAAATATAATACAAAAATTAAACCTCCCTTTACTATAAAAATAGTTTAGGGAGGTTTTTAAATTAAATTATAATCTTTCTAGCTATTATCTAAACTTTAAACTTGTCAGTTTCTGCAGTAAGTATATCAGCCATAGCACTTAGCTCTTCAAGACTTGCGCCTATTTCTTCAAATATAGAAACTTGAGATTCTATATTTTCGCTAATTTTAGCACTAGATTCTGTATTCTTTTCTGTTTTAGTAAGTATGTCTGTTATACTCGCAGCCATTTCTGATGTTATATTATTTTGATTCTCAGATTGAGCTACTATGTAATCAATCTTATTTGATAGTTCTTTAATCATATTAAGTATCACAGCAAATTCATTTTTAGCTTTGTAAGTTTGCTCTACTGACACATTTACCTTATCTTGTTCTTTCTTAATATTTGTATTTGCTTTACCTACAACACTCTCAATCTTTTTAATCAGATCAGATATCTTTGCTGTTGATTTTTTTGTTTCTTCTGATAAGTTTCTTACTTCAGTTGCAACTACAGAAAATCCACGTCCATGCTCTCCAGCTCTAGCTGCCTCTATAGATGCATTTAAAGCCAGTAAATTAGTTTGATCAGATATACCTTTAATTATATCAATAATTCCACCAATTTCTTTTGAGTGAATTTGTAATTCGCTAATTGCACTATTTACAGTTTCAGACGATTGTTTTACTTCGTCAATAGAAGATGCAGCTTCATTTATTAAACTTGATCCTCTATTAGCTGCTTCTATTATCTCAAGTGAATTAGAAGATACATTTATAGCCTCTGCCGTTATAATACTTGCGCTAGTTGTCATATCAGTTATTGCTGAATTTACTTCAACAACATAATTTGATGTTGATATTAAGTCTTCAGATATCTTCACTACTTCTGTAGATATCTCTTCTATATGAATATTTGCCTCTTCAACAGCTTTTGAAAGCTCGCTTGAAGATTCGCTTAGTGTAAGTGATGTTCCCTTTACACCTATAATTATCCCCCTTATCTTTGAAACAAATATATTTATAGATCCTTTCATTTGTTCCATTTCGTTTGTACCATTTATATCAAATGTATGAGTCAGGTCACCTTCACCTTCCGCAATATCCTTTACAAGTTCTTTTGTATCATTTATAGGCTTGACTATTGTAGTTGTCATAAGAACTGCTACAAATAGGGTTAGAGCAACTGAAACTAAAATAATCGTTGTTATGCTCATTCTAGAAGCGTTTAATGAAGCAAGTGCAGACTGCGATACATTGATATAAATTGAATTAATTTGATCTATAATTGCATTTCCTTTTTCTCTATACTTAGTAATTGATCCAAATCTATCATTATATACCGATTTATTAAGAGAATTTACTAGTTGTATTTTTGAGTTATATTTAGTTAAACCAGTTCTAATCTTTCCCTTAGCTTCATCTGTAATTTCTACCTTATTTAGTAGATTTTTAAAAGTTGCAGATTCTGATGGAATCTTTTTAAATATCTTCTCATCATTAGTTCTAAAATACTCACTCTCTAAAAGAAATACTTTATAG
>JBARWW010000407.1:0-12076 GCA_049647005.1 Acidaminobacteraceae bacterium
CACGCTGTAAAGGGCGTTTCATTTATAGCAAAAGAAGGTCAAATATTTGGATTACTTGGTCCAAATGGAGCAGGAAAAACAACTACTCTTAGATGTATATCAACTTTAATAAAAGCAACAGATGGTAGCATCAATGTGAATGGTTTTGATGTTATAAAAGAGTCGCGTGATGTTAGAAAAAGTATATCATTTTTAACAAATGAGTTAAAACTTGATGGACATTTTACTCCAAATAACACGCTAGATTATTTTGGATCCTTGTATGGTATGGGTGAAGAAGAATTGAAAAAAAGAAAACTTGGGCTATTTCATTACTTTGGAATAACTGATTTTAGAAATACAAAGATTGCAGATTTATCTACTGGTATGAAGCAAAAACTTTCAATAGCTGTAAGTCTAATACATGATCCGGCGGTTGTTATATTTGATGAGCCAACTATTGGACTTGATATCATAACAGCAAGAGCTGTAACTGACTACCTTTTAGAATTAAGAAAGCAGGGCAAAACAATAATTATATCAACGCATATAATGTCTGTTGCATCAAAACTATGTGATGAGATAGCAATTATACTAGATGGAGAGATAAAGATTGATGGAACACTTGATTGGATACTTGAGAGTACCGAAACTGAAAATTTAGAAGATGCATTCTTTAAAGTCTATAGTGACTGTAGGAAGGGAGACTTAAATGCCTAATGAATTATGGATAATAATGAAAAAAGAACTTATGAGAGTATTTACAGATAGAAGACTTGTGTTTACTGTATTTATACTTCCAGCACTTAGCATTGCACTTGTATATTCTCTAATGGGTTTTATGATAAAGGATATGGTAAATGACATTGAAGATAATAATGCGATAGTATACATTCAAAATATGCCAGATTCTTTTAAGAAGTATATAGATAATAGTGAAAAAAATATGAGTATTACATATGTAAATGAAAAAGATTCTCTAGATAGTATAAAAAAAGATATATATAATGGAGAAGCTGATTATCTTATTGTTTTTGAGACAAACTTTGATGAGAAAGTTGCTGATTATAAAAGTAGCAAAAAGCCAAATCTCAAAACATTCTATAACCCATCAGAAGATTATTCTAATGAAGTTAGAAGTAATTTTGAGGGTGATATTTTAAATGAATATAAAGATGAAATTTTAGCTACAAGACTTGGAAACGCAGAGTACACACAGCCATATTATCTAAATAAAGATAATGAGGCTTCGCGTATAGTAGATGCTAGAAAAGCTACTGGAAAAGGACTATCTACACTAATACCATTTCTTATATCAATATTTTTATTCTCTGGTGCTATGAGTGTTGGACTTGATTCTATAGCAGGTGAAAAAGAACGTGGAACGATGGCAACACTTTTAGTTACGCCAGTTAGACGCGAAACTATAGCATTTGGAAAAATTATAAGCCTTGGTATCATTGCTATTATAAGTACTTTGTCTCAGTTTGTAGGCATAGTTATATCTATGCCATTTGCTTCGATGCTGTTTACTTCAGGATCGACTACAGCTTCGTCTGATGTTGATCTTACTTCTCTTCAATATGGATTTAAAGAGTTTGGACTTCTTATACTTATAATGATAACAATGGCAGGTTTATATGTTGCTATCATATGTACGATTTCTATCTTTGCAAAAAGTGTAAAGGAAGCTGGAACATACATGACTCCCATATACATGGTAGTTATGATTGCAGGTGTTTCGACTATGTTCAGTAATAGTACGCCAGCTATGTGGCAATATATAATTCCAATCTATGGCAATATAATAGCTATGAAGGGTCTACTTACATTTGAAACTACACTCGTAACAGGCTTTATGACGATAACATCTACGATTGTTTATATATTTATATTTGCTATTATATTAAAGAAGATGTTTAACTCAGAAAAGATTATGTTTAATGCGTAGCTTAAATTTATATAAATATAAGGTGAGGGAAATATGACTAGAAAAGATTGGTTTATAGTTCAAAATAGCATAGTTGATAGAGATGATCTAAGTATATATGAAAAAATGTGCTGTGTTGTTCTTGCTAGATACGCAGACAAGGAAGAATTTTATGATCTACTTACCAGTGACATTATAGCGATTAAAATGGGTGTAGAACAATTAGTTGCTAAAAAAACAGTTTTTGGACTAATTGAAAAAGGACTTATAAATTTTGATGGAAAGACAAAAAGTGAGCTTGATTATGAAATATATAATGAAGAAATAAAAATAAATAAAGTGCTAGAAGAAGCAAAAAGTGAAAGAATAATTAAGGGTGGAGAATCAAGTAATAAACTATCTATGTCGGAATTTAAAAAACGCTTAAATGCTATAAATGCTATTAAAGATAGCAACGTTAAAGATGTATTTGATGAGCCAAGTAAAAATATAGTTAGAAGTGAAGAGGTTAAGGGTGATAAATCCGGAAAATCAGAGTTTGCTAATTTGAAGTTTGAAGATATATTTGATGATAGGCAAGATGAATCAAGTGTATCAAAGGATCATGGAGAGCCAAGTATATCAAATGAACAAGATAAGTCAGTTATATCAAATGAAGAATTGGATTATGAGTTCGAGAAAACACTTATAAATGATGAGTGGGCGAGCGAACTTGAAAAAGTAGAAGATATTATTCAAAAATCAAATAAGGACGAAGATAGTGTTTATTCAACTCTTAGTGAGGAAGCTAAATATCATCTAGGTATGCTAGAAGATCAAAGGGAACCTATTAAAAGCGGAAGTAGTTCATTGGTAAAATCTGATGGTGGATATAAGAAGGAAACTACACCTAATTCAAAAGACCATTATCACAGTTTAGTTGATAAGGTATATGAAATTTTAGATGGTCAGATTAATGAAAGAGAAGCTAGAATAATATTATCATTTGCAAATAATGATATAGAGAGAATACGAGAGAAGTACAAGATTGCAAAACGCTCTCAAATAAATGATAAAATTGAAGTTCTTATAAACGAACTTCAGAAGAAAGAAACATCAAGTGTGCAAGCGGCAGGTGTAAGTCAGATAAGTGAAGATGATATGGAAAAACTTCCAAATACACAAATCAATATGGCTAATATAAACAAGATGAAGATGTACTCGAAGTATTCAAAAAAATAGAGTTTAGAATCACACAAAACAAAAAATGTTATACCAAATTTTAAACTTTGGTATAACATTTTTTTGATTAATATAAGCTATATGACTAGTTACTTATTAGATATAGCTACTTGAACTAACATCAAGCCACATATATAGATATGGCATTATAGCAAGCCATACTATAAGTATATCGATAAGCATAAAACTAATATAATTCATCCATATGTCTCGTCCTTCTAAGAATTTTGGATTTTTAAGATAATTAATCCACAGTGAAATAGCTGTAAGTATGATCATATATATAAGTAATATATATATATTACTTATATATAGTGGTAGTAATTCTCGCATGTGTGGCAGAGTTCCAAATAGAGTGTTGTATATAAAGTAAAATTTCAATATAATATGAAACCCTATTATAATTGCGAGTATTCTCTTACCATTTCGTTCAAGGTATGTTAAATTAACAAATGACATAATTATAAGTATAAATATAATTGGTCCAGCAATAGATAAAAGAGGAAGCATAAATGAAAACAATGTAGGGGATAGTGTAAATGTTATGTCCATAAAAACCTGCGTCATGTCATTTTTACTGAGTTTATAACTTGTGTTTATAATATCTTCGTTGTCGCCTGCTATTAAAATGCTTTTGTTTAGACCGATAGAATCAGTCCATATAAGAAAATTCGAACTATCAGTTTGTATATAATTTGGGTTTGATGAGTTGCCACCACTTTTAGTAAGTTTTTTAGCCTTTGTTAGTTTATAGTTATCATAGCCAAAGAGATAGATGTCGTGTGCAATCTCACTATCTGATTCTTTATTTGGAACTCTTGTTACAAACTCAAAATTATTATCAGAACTAGATATAAGTATAGAACCATCTGCAGATTTTAGCCCATTAAGTATAGTTTTTGTAAAAAGTTCATCAAATATTACATTCGGATTTTCCTTGTAAATAGTTAAAGTGCTAGTTCCTGTTTTGTAGTCTGTTCCTTCGTGAAGTATACTTATAAGATTACCATCCAAAACTATGGAGATAGAAGAGGTTGAATAGTTTCCATTTGAAGGAATCGTTGTTATATTTGTAATAATTGAAGACTTATTGGAGTTTGTGAAATTATAATACCAAAGTTTCTGAACACCATTTTCATCAATAGCAAGATATGAAAATGAAAGATCACCATTATCTACTAAATTAGACATATTTCTTGGGCTATGCTCAGATTCATATATAGTTTCAAGTGAAGTCCCTGTATCTTTTAGTATAGAATAACCATTTTTTAAAATTATAGTGAGATAATTTCTTGATGTGCGTATAGATTTAGCGCCTCTTGAGATAATCTTTTTATCTACTACATTTGTAGTAGTATTTACTGTGTAATTATATACATCAGATCCATCGACAGTGTAAAAACTTACACTATCTTCATCAACACTTCTAAAGTTCAATTCCCTTAAATCATCAAATGACAGATTAAGATCAACTTTTTTAAGTACTTTAGCAGAGTTAGAAAGTTCTATGTAATTAAGAGTAGTGTCATAATATAATACACCTATCTTTCCATTCTCTAAATCTAGTGCTGTAATAGTAGAGGCATTTCTTGAATCCTGAAAATTACCTGTTTTAATTTCGGCTAGTTCTATATGTCTACTAAAATCATCCGATGGAAGTTTTGACGCTTGCGAGAAAACATTTACGCCAAACATTGAATATATAATTATGAGTGATAGCAGGAACATAAGTTTCCAACTTTTAAGCAATTTCATAAATTTTGTCCTCCTTGTATGTAGTTCTACAATCTAAATACTACCATATAAAACAAAATATAATATTAAAATTAAAATAAATATACTTAGAAGATATAGACGAAAAAAAACCGTCTTATAGACGATTTTTTTAAAAATAAATGAGTTGATAAATGTTCATTTAAAGGTGTAAACTTGGGGAGGTTACTACTTTAAATAATTCAAAATTGATATATAATAAAAGACAATTTACAGTAAATCATCGCCTTCATTCCAATCTATTGGGCATAATCCGCCTGTCTTTAAAGCATTTAAAACTCTAAGAGTTTCATCAACACTTCGTCCAACGTTCAAATCATGTACTACTGAGTACTTAACATCACCTTCAGGGTTTATAATAAATAATCCTCTAAGTGCAATGCCAGCATCCTCTACAAGAACACCATAATCTCTTGATACAGTCTTTGTCATATCAGAAGCTAATGGGAAGTTTAACTTTCCAAGAGAACTATTGATCCAAGCTTTGTGTGAATGCTCAGAGTCAACACTAACTGCAAGAACATCAGCACCTAACTTTTTAAATGCATCATATTGTCTTGAGTAAGCTGTTATTTCGGTAGGGCATACAAATGTAAAATCAAGTGGATAGAAGAATAATACTAACCATTTACCTTTGTAATCATCAAGTGAAACTCTACCAAAATCCCCACCGTCACCAAGTACTGTAGCCATATTAAAATCAGGTGCTTTTTTTCCAACAAATCTTTCCATTTAATTTCCTCCTTGTATACTTAAGTTAGAAATATTACTTGAGTTTCTTACGAATATTCCTAACCAATTCATTTATATTGTTTGTAAATTAAAACTAAAGACACAAATGAGAATCACTCGCATCTATCAATTTACATTTAGTATAGCATGTTTTGTAATTAATGCAAGATTAAAATGATTACAAATTTTAAAAACCTTAATTATATGCAATTTAAGAATTGAAAATATAAGTCGGAAATGAATTAATTGTATAAAGAAAGGGTATAAAATGTTTGAATTATTAAATTTACTATGATAGAATTTTTAAAAGTTTATATACGATAGACAGATTGAAATATCTGGATTTGAAAAAGTTATAAAATTTAATTTATATTGGTTTACAGGATTATAGACCAGCTTGGTATATGTTCGTGATATATGATAATGTAGTAACTAGGAAAGTAGGGAGTGTTAAAATGAATAGATTTGATTATTTGAAAAACGTTAGAACAGTAGTTGTTAAAGTAGGATCATCTACAATAACTCATGACACAGGTCTTCTTGATTTAGGAAGAATAGAGCATATAGTTCGCGATCTTGTAGATATAAAGAATATGGGATATGAGGTAGTTTTAGTGACATCTGGAGCAATCGCAGCAGGAGTTGGAGCATTAAGTTTGGACGAAAAACCTGATACATTGCCACAAAAGCAAGCGGCTGCAGCTGTAGGCCAGCTAGTGCTTATGCATATGTATCAGAAGATTTTTTCTGAATATGGAAAAATTATTGGGCAGATTCTTCTTACAAAAGATGATATTAAAGATGAAAATAGATTAAATAATGCTAAAAATACATTCACAGCTCTCTTAAATGCTGGAGTTATACCCATAGTAAATGAAAACGACGCAGTAGTGGTTGATGAAATCAAAGTTGGTGACAATGATACTTTATCTGCATATGTAACAGAGATAGTTGAGGCAGAACTTTTAATTATACTTAGTGATATAGATGGATTATATACAGATAATCCAAGAGAAAATCCAAATGCAAAATTAATTAGTGTAATAAATAGAATTGACGATGATGTAAAAGCGCTAGGTAAAGGTGCTGGCTCTTCACTTGGAACTGGTGGAATGGAGACAAAATTGATTGCAGGTGAGATCGCTGCAAATTGCAACGCAAGTATGGTAATTGCTCTTGGTTCACGAGAAGGTGTACTTAGAGATATAATGTCAGGTGAAGAAGTTGGTACTTTATTTAGAGTTGGAAAGTAAGATTCTAAATATAACTTCTATATATCAATAGTAGAAAATATATGAATGTTACATAGTAATTATTATAATTTAGTCTTTTATATGAATTGGAGGAAAATATGGATAAATTAATTGATAAAAATCACCTTAAAAATATGTGTATAAAAGCGAGAAAGGCATCAATTGATGTTCTAGACTGTAGTGGTGAGATGAAGAATAAAGCTCTTCTTCAAATAGCAGAAGATATTTTAGAGCAGAAGGATCTTATAATTCAAATGAATAAAATGGATTTAAATGAAGGTGAAAAATCAGGCTTATCATCAGCTCTTCTTGATAGGTTAAAACTCACATCAGATAGAATTGATTCTATGGCTACAGGACTACGGGATATGGCTGCCTTTAAAGAGCCAATTGGTGAAGTGCTTGATGGGTGGAGAACTGATGGTGGACTTCATATATCAAAAGTACGTGTTCCAATTGGTGTTATAGGTATGATTTTTGAATCAAGACCAAATGTGACTATAGATGCTGCTGGGCTTAGTATTAAGTCCTCAAATGCAATTATACTTCGTGGTGGTAAAGAAGCAATTAATTCAAATATAGTCTTATCTAATATAGCTCGTGAATCTCTTAAGAAAGTTGGAATGCCTGAAGATCTAGTTCAGGTGATTCCGGGAACAGATCGTGCGCTTGTAAAAGAGCTTATTACTGCAAATGATTATGTGGATTGTGTTATTCCAAGGGGTGGAAAAGGCCTTAAAAAAGCCATCATTGAAAATGCTACAGTTCCAGTAATAGAAACAGGATCTGGAGTTTGCCATCTATATGTTCATAAAGATGCTGATAAAGAGATGGCAATAAATATTGCTATAAACGCAAAGACTCAAAGGACTGGTGTATGTAATGCTATTGAGAGTTTACTTATACATGAGGACTTTGAATTTAAAAAAGAGTTAATAGATGCTTTATTAGCTAAGGGTGTACATATAAATGGCGATGAAAAATCACTTGCACTTAACCAAGCAATTACTAAAGCATCGTCAGAAGACTATTACACGGAGTATCTAGATATGATTATATCTTTAAAAATAGTTTCAAGTGTAGATGAAGCAGTTGATCATATCAATGAACATGGAACTAAGCATTCAGAAGCTATAATTACAAAAGACGTTCTAACATCAGAAATATTTTTAAATAAAGTAGATGCTTCAACAGTATATCTAAATGCTAGCACTAGATTTACTGATGGAAGTGAATTTGGATTTGGCGGAGAAATAGGCATTAGTACTCAAAAGTTACATGCGAGAGGTCCTATGGGAGTTAGAGAGCTTACAACGACAAAATATATAGTAAGAGGTAATGGTAATATCAGATAAAATTGTGATAAAGATTATATATCTGGCCCATAATCATAAAAGATTAAATTCTTTTATGATTATGGGCTTTTATGTTCCCATTGCTAATGACATGTGTCTATTTATGTTGTAAAATTAAATGAGCAAAAGCAAACATGTTAGGAGTTATTATATGAAAAAAGATATACAAAAATTTGTAGTTGTTGGTAATACCGTAGAAATTCCTGTCCTTATAGATAATCAAATGATTATATTGAAAAGTTCAGTTGAAGGTGTGGGTGATAATAACAGATTAATTATAGGATCCCCTCTATTTAAATTAAATTACTATAATGTTAAAGCTGGAGATGTTATAAGGCTACATATAAAATCAAATGCAGGTGTAATAGAGTTTAAAGCAAAAATTTTAAAACGCGTTATGGTTAGAAATATATCTACTCTAGTTCTTGAGGCAATAAGCGATCCTATTCTGATTCAAAGAAGAGAGTTTTTTAGACTAAACATTCTAAAAGATGTTTCAATTACACATAATGAGCGAAAGTTTAATCTAATGACTAAAGAAATAAGTGCTGGTGGACTATCTGGTATTGTAATAGATATTGGTGATGTCTCAATTGGAGACAAAATTCAAGTAGTGATTGATACAGGTTCTGAGATACTAGAATTAATTGGTGATATCCTATATTGTCAGCTATTTAAAGATTCAATACGAAGATATGAATACAGGATAAAATTTTTAAATGTATCACAAGTAAATAGAAGAAAATTACTTAACTATGTATTTAGTGAACAGAGAAAACTTATGAGAAAAAAATAGGGGTGTTATTGTGGGATGTAATAGTTGCTGCATTAGAAATACATTAAAAAAATTAGCAATTATAATTACGATATTAGCGCTTTTGCCTCTAAGTCTAGCTTGTAAGGCAGAGGAGGAGGTAGTGGAAATTCCTCTTGTCGTTGAAGAAAAACTTCCCTATGAGAAAATTGAAGATATAAGCGAAGAAAAATTTGAGACACTTACAAGTCAAGTAAGGGATAGGATTATGGTATTTGATATAGCTGAAGTCCATGAAGAAATTTATCCGATTTTAAAAAGCAGTGTAGATATAAATACAACAGATGAAAAAATTGAAGTTCAGATTGAAAAAATATTAGATCCATTTATGGAAAAGTGGACAACTGATAAAATTAGAGATTACTTAACTGAAGAGCTCGGAGAAGTATCAGTGGATGATGTAGAAAGATTTAGAGATGAAATTAATAATAAATCACTTATAGATTTAATTATTGTATATGAGAAAAATTTTTTAAAAGGAAAAAAGTGAAGCAAGTATTATAAAGAGGCAAACTTAATTTTTGAAAACTAATAGTTTGTAATGAGGTGACTGTATGAGAAAAATTCTAATAGTAGAAGACGAAAATAGAATGCGCGAATTATTAGTTGATTATTTTACAATGGATGGATTTGAAACTTTTGAAGCCGCGGATGGTTCGAGTGCATTAGATATTGTTGCGAGTGAGACGCTCGACTTAGTGCTTCTTGATATAATGATGCCAGGAATAGATGGATTTACTGTTTGCAAGAGAATAAGATCAAGTTCAGCAGTTCCTATTATAATAATAACAGCAAGAACAGAAGAAGAAGATAAAATACTAGGTTTTGAGCTTGGAGCAGATGACTATGTTACTAAGCCATTTAGTCCCAAGGTTCTTGTTGCTAGATGTAAAAATTTACTAAAGCGTGTTGATGGTATGGTTGGTAATGAAAATGGTATTCTAAATATAAAAAATATAGAGATAAATCTTATGTCATATGAGGTAAGTATAGATGGAGAAAAACTTACTCTTAGCCCAAAGGAGTATGAATTATTACTATTTTTGGTGAAAAATAAGAATAAAGTTATGACTAGAGAAATATTACTAGATAATATATGGGGATATGATTATGTTGGTGATTTACGTACTGTAGATACTCATATAAAGAAGTTAAGAAATAAACTTGGTGATTGTTCTGATTATATTAAGACGATTATTCGGGCAGGTTATAAATTTGAGGTGTAATTATGCGTAATCAAAGTATAATTGTGAAACTATTTTTGGTTCTAACTATATGCTTTATGCTATTTGTAAGTTCGTCTCTTTATTTTCAAAGAGTTTACTTTCAAAAGTATTATCAAGAAGTCAAAACAAGAGAAATAGAACTTGCAGCAGATAATTTTGTGGAGTTATTTAAATACACTAATTGGACCGATGAAGATATAAAGGTTAAATCAAAGATATTTGAACAGTCTAACCATGTTAAAATGGGAGTACTTGACTCAAATGGAAAGATGTTAAATGAAGAAAGCTATACTTTAAGTATAAGAGATTATTCTGGTCAAAATATAGATATTGAACTCAACTCTCTTTTCTCAGAAAATGATTACCTCTCAAAAGATATAAAAATTGGAGCTGTGATAACCTCAGAAGGTTATTATCTTGATGATAAAAGCAAGTTTATACCTATGAAAATATACGTAAATAACCAGCAATGGGTTGATTATAGTTCGAAATTTGTATATTCCAAAGACAATAGATACTCAGATAAGGTAAACGGACGACTATATTCTTACTTACTGCCAAAAGCTGAGGAACTTATAAATGGAATAGATAAGCGAGACTTATGGGGAGCGCTTGAATTTTATAATACACGGGCAAGACTTATTATAGATGAAAATACGGAGTTGCTGAAAAATCCAAAACTTAGTTTTATATATAACAGTAATATTTTGAATCAAAAAAATACAGTTATTATAGTGGATTTTAGTAAGAATAGTAATGATTATAAACTTATAATACTTCAGTCACACGAAAATTTAATTGATGCTATGACTATACTTGAAGATTATTATATATATGTTCTTGGAGCAGCATTTGCACTTGTAGTTATTATAAGTGTCCTATTTAGTATTATAGTTTCAAAACCACTTCTTAAGATTAATGAATATGCAAAACGCATGGCAAATCTTGAATTTGATACCGTTATACCCATTAATTCTGATGATGAAATAGGAAGTTTATCAATGAGTTTAAATACTATGCAAAATAATCTTAAGATATCACTAAGTGAATTACAGGTTGCAAATGAGAAACTTATGATAGATATAGAAAAAGAGCGTGAGCTTGAATCAATGCGTAAAGAATTCATAAGTGGAGTTTCACATGAGATAAAGACACCCCTTGCAATAATAAAGGGATACTCTGAAGGTATTCGTGATGGACTTGCAGTTAATAGGATGGATAAATACATTGGTATAATACTTGATGAAGTAACTAAAATGGATATCCTAGTTAACGATATGCTTGATTTATCAAAGTTAAATCAAGGTCGTAAAAACTTAAAAAAATCGATGTTTGGATTTAATGAACTAATAGAAGAAGTTACTGAAAAATTTGCATCACAACTTATCGATAAAAATCTATCTATAAAGATAGATTCATCAGGTGTGTATTTTGAAGCCTTTGCAGATAGGCGCAGAATTGAGCAAGTAATAAAGAATCTAATAAGCAATGCTGTTCGTTATTCTTATCCATCTACAATTATAAATATAAGTCTGAGTAATAAGGAAGAGGAAACGGTTCTATTTAATATAAGCAATGAAAGTGATCACATACCAGATGAAAAAGTCAATAAAATTTGGGAAAAATTCTATCGATTAGAGCAGTCTAGAAATAAATCTATTGCAGGTACAGGGCTTGGACTTTCAATTGTAAAAAACATTCTTGAACTTCATAAAAGTGACTATGGTGTTGAGAACGTAAAAAATGGTGTCAATTTTTACTTCACGCTTGGAGTAGTAGGAAAATCGGAATAA
>JBARWW010000408.1:0-11317 GCA_049647005.1 Acidaminobacteraceae bacterium
ATTATAGTAGCTATGCTTGCTATGATTATTGGATCACTTTATGTAGGCAGGAGAAGATAAGAAGTGAAAACATCTATTTTTACTACTTAAATTTTATTGTTTAAGCATATATAATTTGTTTTTAAAATTTTGGTTTTTCATATTTAAGGATTATGCTATAATAATATTAGTTGGAGGTAGCTTATGGAAAATTTGCAACAGATATTTATTTTTATTGGTATTGTAGTAGCTCTTTGCTATACTTGGTACAATAGAAATCTTAAAATTGGTGCTAAAGATAATGAAATTAGAACTACATATTTGAATGCTTTAAAAAAACTCAAAGGTAATCCCAAAAAACAAAAATTGAAAGACGATGTGCTTGAAAAGGGTTCAGCTTATTATGCCAATATAAAAAAATCTGGCGAGCGCTTAGAACAATCTGATTTTGATGCTATTGCTTATGATATAAATGAGGTAATAAATAATCCGAAATCACTTAAAGATATATAAAGTTAGTTCAATTAGTATAAATGATAAGCTTTTTGTATGATTTGCTAGATGAATAATATAGATGTTGATTAATTTTAGTGTAAAACACGATTAATCAACATCTTTTTTATTTACAAAGAAATTAGAAATTGATTATAAAAAATTAAAAATGTAATTTAATCCTACCCGTAGTAGTGAATAACCATACTAAGCGAAACAGTTTCATCTGATACATTGTGATATGAATGATTACAATCAGCTTTAAATTTTAGTGCATCTCCCTTGGATAAGCTATACTTTTCACCAGAAGCAAGTATCATAAGTTTGCCACTAAAAACAGTAATATATTCATAGCTTCCACTTGGATGAGGTTCAGAAGATAGTTGGCATCCCTCATCCATATCTATTTTATAAATTTCAAATTGCTTTGAACTGCTATAAGGAAATAAGGAATAGGCAATATACTTACCTTCATCAGCTGCTATAGGCGTTTGATTTTCTTGTTTTATAAGGATCGTATCACTTTTAGTTTCATCTATAAGAGATGAAAATGAAACTTTAAGCCCGTTTGCAATTTTCCATACTGTTGATATGGTCGGATTTGTTTCTCCACGTTCTATTTGTCCTAACATACTTTTACTAACATCAGTCAATTTTGACAATCTATCAAGGCTAAGATTTTTCTCGGTTCTTATGCTTTTTAAGTTTTTTGCTAAAGTTTTATTTAAATTATCCAAAATATCCTCCTAAAACTTGTGCAATATATCGCACATGATATATAATAAAGTGTATTAAGTTTTCTTTGATGAACAAGTATAAGTTTTTTTATAATGCATCTATATATTATATCATGATAGTAAGCTAGGAGGAAAGTATGTTCAATTTTGGATTGTTTCTATCGTACGCAGTAATCGTTTCATTTACACCTGGACCCAACAACATTATGTCCTTATATAATGCAAGTAGAAATGGTTTTAAAAAGAATTTAGAGTTTTCATTAGGAGTTGGAAGTGGATTTTTTATAATTATGATGCTATGCAGCTTCTTTAACTTTTTTTTAAACAGCTTACTTCCTACTATTCAACCAGTTATGAGTCTAGTAGGAGCATCTTATATGTTATATCTTGCATATAAGATATTTAAAAGTAAACCTCCTACAGAAAATGATGGTGAAAGTGGCCGAATTATAAATTATAAAACAGGATTTATGATGCAATTTGTTAATCCCAAAGCAATACTTTATGGAATTACGATTGTGTCAACTTTTATAATGCCCTATTTTTCATCGTGGTATATTTTAACTTTATTTTCAATATTTTTAGCATTTATTGCAATTTTATCTACTTCACTTTGGGCCATATCAGGCTCTTTATTTACAAAAGTTTTAAAAAAATACCACAAGCCATTTAATATAGTTATGTCACTGCTTCTAGTTTATACTGCAGTATCTATATCGGGTTTATGGCATTAATTATATAAAAAAGACATATTATCATAAAAAAAGGTGATTCCATTTGGAATCACCTTTTAAAATACTTTTATTAGATTAAAGTAATATTTTACTTAAATTGCTTTATCATTCCAAATTTTTTTAAATAAGAATATAAGTGCACTAAGAGAAAATAACACAAGTAATGCAGTTACTATTGTCTTTGTACTTCCAGTAAGCATGCCACCAATATACGAATATATAATAGTTGCTGGTAATTGACCAAGTCCTGTAGCTACAAAGAAACTCCAAAAACTCATAGAAGTAAGCCCAGCAGCGTAACTTACAATATCAAATGATAGAAAAGGAAGAAGTCTAGCAACTAATATTGCATTTTTCCCATATTTATCAAAGAAGCCATCAATACTTTCTAGTGCGTATTTGCTAGTTAGTTTTTCAATAACCTCACGACCGAAGAACTTTGCTATATAAAAACAAATAACAGCTCCAGCCATAGAACTTGTCCATGAAAGTATTGCACCTTTAACCCATCCAAATAAACCAGCGTTCGCAAAGGTTATAATAAATGCTGGAAGTGGAGCTGCTATTGATTGAAGTATCATAAGTAAAAACGATACCACAGGAGCCCATATTCCAAAACTAAGTATATAATCTCGAGTTAAGTCGACATCTACATTTTGAAGTATAAAGATTGCTTGGTTTATATTTATTTTAACTGCAGGCACAAAAAAATAGAGGCCTAAAAGTCCTATGATTGTTAGTAATTGAATGATTCGTTTTTTCTTTTTATTCAACGGTGTAACCCCCTTGTTCTATCTCCGTTATTTTATCATAGAAAAAAGATAAGGTCACTTAGAAAAAAATATATAAAAAAATAACTATATTAACTATATAAGAAACAAATATAAAATTAAGCTTTTTTATAAACACCCAGAGCCATGTCAACTGTAACGATCATAGAGTCATGCTTACCAAAGTTCTCTCTATCTTCAGGTGTAATTCTCCAGTAATGAGGAGTCATCTTTAATAAACTAAGTAAGTTTTCCTTATTTAGCTCCATCTCATACTTTATATCAATTTTATCAACTAATGTAAGCCCAGCTTCTTTAGTTTTAAATTCATTTATTCTCTTTTCAGTTAATGTTGGATAAATAGCTTTTTTAAGTTCAACAAGGTGATCTTTATTTGGAAGAATTCTTACAAAAAAACCATTTTTCTTTAGTACACGTGAGCATTCAGCCATATCAGCAGGACTAAAAACAGAATAAATCAGATCAAGTGATTTATCTTCAAATGGAATCGAAAAATTGTTTGCGACTAATATAGTAGCTCCTTTTATAGTTTTTCCAGCAGCTTGAGTAGCATGCTTTGAGAGGTCCATACCGAAAAATTCAGTTTTCATACTTTTCTTTTTAAATACACTCATCGCATTTTTAAGATAATAACCTTCACCGCAACCTAGATCAAGTACTTTATATTCATCGATTCCAAGTGTTTGAAGTTGTCTTGTTATATTAGTGTTTATTATATTTGAAAGTTTTTTATAGAAACCACGCTCTAAAAAGTCGGTTCTTGCAGCAACCATTTCTTTTGGATCTCCAGGATTATTACTTTTCTTTTTATTTGGTAAAATAAGATTCACATAGTTTCCTTTTGAAATATCAAAGCTATGATTATTTCCACATTTATATGTTCGAAGGCCTTTGTTTTTTGCTAATCTATAGCTACAAACAGGGCACGTGATTACAGTTCTTTCAAATTTAGACATTTTATATCCTCCAAGGTATCTTACGTATTCAATATTTGATTCTCATTGATTAATCTATACAATTTTACTCTATTATAGAGTAGAATACAAATTATAAGTGTATATACCTTATAAAGAAGACAAAATATTAGGAGGTAAAATATGTATATAGCTTTTCTAAGATCAATAAATGTAGGGAAAATCAATAAAATAGGCATGTCAGAACTAATAGAGTTATTTTATAAATTAGGTCATGATAATATTAAGGCATATTTAAATACAGGTAATCTTATATTTGACTCTGAAAGTTCTGATATATGTAAAATGGAAGAGGAAATAAGGAATATAATATTTGAAAACTTAAATCTTGAAATAGAAATATTAATTAGAACTAGTGATGAATTAAGTAAAATAGTTTCAAATTATAATTTTCAATCACCTGATGGTAAAAATAGATATGTTACATTACTAAAGACTGAGTTAGATGATGAGTTAAAAGGTCTTTTAAGTGAAGATATTAAAAAATTTAGAAAAGAAGATGATCTTTATGAAATAAGAGATAAAGAAGTAAATTTATATATTCCAGGTGGTTATGGTGAAACAAAACTAAATAATAAATTTATAGAAAAAAAATCAAAATTATATGCAACTACAAGAAATATAAATACTCTGGAAAAAATACTTAACTTAATCCAGTAGATTTGAACATATACTGTGCTATAATGTACAAAGTACGCTTACGAGCTTTGGGAGGCTAATATGAATAATAATGAAAGATTAATGAGATTAAAAAGTGCATTATATATAAACGACGAAAAGATGGTTGAGATATTTAAGTGTGGATATATGGACTTTTCAACTGAGGAAATAAATAAAATGTGTTTAGTAGCTTATGAAAATTTTACTGATGAAGAGAAAGAGGCAGTTTTAGTATGTAAAAATGATGTTTTTGAAGCATTTTTAAATGGATTTATAATACTTAAAAGAGGCGAAACTGAATCAGATAAAGGTAAACCAAGACCACTTATGCTTGGTGAAAAAGATATAAAAAATGTAAATAACGTATTATTAAAGAAGATGAAGATTGCGCTTTCTTTAACAAATGACGATCTTATAGATATATTTAAAAGTGTTGGTATTGAAACAAATAATAGAGAATTAAGCCCGATTTTTAGAAAAGAAGGACACAAACATTATAAAAAATGTAGTGATGCTTTTGTGTTAGGATTTATTGATGGAATTGCAAAATTAAAACATACTTTTGAGTAATAGTTTTTTTAAATCAAATTAAAGAATCATAGAAGCAAATATATTAAAGTACATATAAATACTAAGTATTACTTTTAAATTATTTAAAGTAAAATAAAGAAAAAAAGAAATAAAGAAATAAAGAAATAAAAAAAACTTGACTTATAAAAAATAGAGTGATAGTATTGTAGGAGTTGAGGCAATCAACGAGAAATTTAGCACAGTTATATTTAGTTATTCTTAAATAGATAATCATGTAGAGCTAATGAAATTTTTATTAGCTCTTTTTTTATAGATAGAACTTGGTACAAAATGTATAAGTTGGGTTTTATAGAAAATAGAAATCAAAATAATGAGGCGGTAAGTAATTTATTTTGATATATTGATGAATTTGCAGAGCAGTTGCTTGCAGATAAACTATAAAATGATTTTTTAAGAACCCTGGCAGACTAGGTATCGCGAAAGTATAGATTTGATTTAATTATTAAACATGTTTCACAAATGTTTTTCATTACGTAAATAAATTAATCTATATCAATTACAAAAGGAGGTGGGCATATGACTACAGAAGTTATATTCTCTCTAATTGGTTTATTTCTAATTACCTCTTTTACTAATATTTTAGCGACTTTAAAGACGATTTTAATATCGAAAAAAATTATGAACCCTGTATATTTAGTAGTGTTTGTTGATGCGACTATATTTGCAGCAATCCTTACAAAGGTAGTAGGTTCAAGCGGAATTTATTATACACTAGCGTACGCGCTGGGTAAAACATGTGGTGTTTTTATGGGTGGTAAAGTTGAAGAACGTTTAGCACTTGGTATTATAGAAGTAGACTTATTTTTAAGTGATCAGCATAAGGTAATAAAAGTTGCTGAACGTCTTAGAGGTGAAGGTTATACAGTAAATAATTTTTTAGCACGTGGTATGAATGGTGAGAAAAGACATAAAGTTGAAATAGTTATGGAAAGAAAGGAATTTAAGTATTTTCAAAGAATACTTGAAGACTATGGCGTACAAGAGCCAACACTTAAGATAAAAAACATTAGTAAAATTGAAGGAAAGATTAGTACAAAACGATTAGTAAGAGCAGCGTCTCTTACTTAAGAAAAAATCAATTATAAAAGCTATGCATTTAGATTAGTCTATATGCATGGCCTTTTTTACGCAATGAATTATTTATTTGAATTAAAATTTTGTTTGGTGTAAGATATCAGTATTGCTATTTCTTAGTAGATTTAAGAAATGCTAATATAAAAATCTAAGAGGTGTGAAAATGTATACATATTCGATATATTTAATAGCTATTTTAATGGGAATTAAGCATGCTATAGAGCCAGACCATATAGTAGCTATATCAACAATTGTATGTAAGAGTAAAAGTTTTACAAAAGCTTCTCTACTTGGTTTAGTATGGGGAATTGGGCATACATTAACTTTATTTATAGTTGGTATGATTGCTATATCATTTAAACAAACTATATCACCAGATATGGCAGTAATACTTGAAAAGTTAGTTGGACTTATGATAGGCTTTTTAGGTATTAGAATTTTACTAAATTATAAAAAGTTAAATCATACACATGTACATGAAAATATTGATGGTGAGATACATGAACATAGTCATCCCCACACTCATAGTCATGAAAATCATCTTGATAAGAAAAGCAACATATATGATTATTTAAAATCTATGTTTGTAGGATTAGTTCATGGTCTTGCAGGTAGTGCTGCTATGATAATACTAACGATTTCAACAGTTTCTAGCGCATTTGAAGGTGCATTGTTTATACTTTGTTTTGGACTTGGAACCATTATAAGCATGTTTATGTTTACAACAGTACTTGGGATACCTTTTGTAAAAAGTCAGGGATTTAAATTAAATCAAGCTATGAATATTGTAGTAGGTCTTGTGAGTATTACATTTTCAGCCTATTATATATTTGCTTAATACTAACATACTAAAAAAAGTTAAAAGCTTTTGCATCACTTTAGAATTTTGATATTTTGAAGTATTGCAAAAGCTTTTTTTATTTTAATAAATTTCAAAAAAAATTTAAGTATCTCTTGAGTGTGTTGTAACAACATAGATTATGCTTAACTTGAGGTGATAAATGTGGATAAAATGTCGATACAAATTTAGAATTCAAATTACAATTTAAAAAATATGCTATACCTATGATAATAAAATCAGTATTTAGAATTCTTTTCTTAATTCCACCGATAACTTACCTATCTATTATAATATTTGGCGCACTGGGAGTCTCTATTGGATTTATATTTGCAGATATAATGATATTAATGGGTAGTTTTATATATATGACTAGAATTGACTTATCAAAATTAAAAGTCTACGAATAAATTTTGTAATCAACTATAAAGCTTAAATATAATAAGGGTGAAGGTGATTTATGGATAGAAAGAAGTTAATTAAAAGTGAAGTTGTAAAACTATTTAATACAAGTAAAGAAACACTTAGACATTATGAGAACAAGGGGCTTCTAAAACCAGAAATAGATGATAATAATTATAGACTTTATGATTATAATGATCTGCAAAAACTAAGAGAAATATTCTTGCTTAAAGATCTAGGTTTCTTAGTAAACGATATGAAAAAACTTAGTGAAACAAAGATTGATAAAAATGAATATATTTCTATGCTTGAAAAACATAACTTAGACTTAAAGTCAAAAATAGCTCGACTCCAAAATGTAAGTGATAATATAGAACAGTTAACAGATGTTTTGGAAAAAGGTGATAATAATAGATCATATCTTATAAGGTATGAAAATATTAGACACTTTTATAAATTTGATAATATAGAGGAAGAGTTACTTGAGTCGCCCAAAAACTATTATGATGAATTTATAGGAATAATTGAGAAAAGTAGCTATTCAGAGAGAATTCTTCAAATAATATATGACTATGAAAATTTAAGCAGTGAATGTTTTGATCAAGCAAGGATGTGTATGGAATTATCAAGTAATGACCATATGATTTATAATCAAAAGTATAAAGATAATATTCTAACGCTTAAGAGTGGAAAGTATCTGTCGATATTCTATCCTTATATAGAAGGTAAAATAAATCAACTTCCTCAGTTTCAAGTTGAAATCGAAATATTTTTAAAAAATAATAACTTAGTTAGAACAAGTGACGTAGTCATTGAAAAAGAGCACCCAGAATTATCGATGTTTTTAGAGCATGGAGCAGTAATGTTTGAAATTCAAATATCAGTTGGAAACATGACTTAAGCAAAAGAGGAGGTATTTATGCTTTACTATGACGATATAGAAAATGTTAAAAATTATATAGATATGGCAAAAGAGAGTGATGCATCTGCTTTAATAGATAAGTTTAGTATGTATGTGGGGGGTAAATCGACAGTATTAGAAATTGGTATGGGACCGGGCAATGATTTAAAGCTTCTAAATAAAAAGTTTATAGTAACAGGAAGTGATAAATTCGAAAAATTTATAGATGAATATAAAAAAACAAATATAGATTCTGATCTTATTGTTCTAGACGCAGCTACTTTAGAAACGAGCAGGAAATTTGATGCTATATATTCTAATAAAGTTCTTATGCACCTTACAAAAGATGAACTAAAAAAATCTATACTAAGGCAAGATAAGATTTTAAATGAGAAGGGTATAGTATTTCATACTTTTTGGAAGGGTGAGGGTGAAGAAAATTTTGGTGGTATGTTAAATATTTTTTATAAAGAAGATGAGTTAAGAAATATTTTTGAAACTAAATTCGAGATAATTGCTATAGAAAATTACTTAGAATTTGAAAAAGATGATTCAATAATATTAATAGCTAAGAAGGTCTAGAATTAGCCAAGTTGTTATTAAAATATTTTTGATTGGTTAAAATAAATAGCTGTATAATAGTAAAAAACAATCTACTATTATACAGCTATTTTAATTTTTATAACATTTTTTATCTTAGAATTTATTAAGCAGCAAACAATTCAAATATGAAACTAACCATTTCGTTAATATCCATGATTCTCTTATCCTCAACTGCTTTACCAAATCCATTAGCTTTGATGAAGTCAATTAATACTTCGTCCATAGCTCCGAATTCAGCAACTACTTTTTTGCCCTCAAACATTGTGTATCCATCTCCACCAGCAACTAGGAAGTCATTAGTAGCCATAGTGTAAGTCTTTTCTAAATCAATCATTTCACCAGCAACTTTAATTTCAGTTACTTTTTTACCAGCTTCTAGAGTAGAATCAAACTTAACGGTCATTCCAGCGATATGAGGGAAGGCACCTTTTGCTTCTGGATATTCGTCTACTCCATTCTCGATTGCAGCCCAGATGTCAGAACCTTTAAGTTCTATAACTCTTACTGTATTACCAAAAGGAAGAACTGTAAGTATATCACCTTTAGTTACTTGACCAGCAGGGATAGAAGATCTAATTCCACCACCGTTAGTAAATGCAACGTCAGCTTTACTAATATCTAGTAGTGACTCAGTTAATAAATTACCTAAGTTTGTCTCTTTAGTTCTAACTTCAGATTTTTCACCCATAAGTAAAACTGGTGAATTAGCAACAACTTCTTCAGTAATTATATCATTTTTAGATTTAATAGTTTCAACTATAGCAGCCATATTAGCATCATCTTCAAGCTCAGCAGCAGCTGTCTTAGTAAATAATTTTGCTTCTTTAGTAGCTACCATACCATTTTTAATAGTAATCTCTACAACACCTACGTTTTTAGTTTTTTCACCAGCAGAAACGATTAATGTATCACCTACAACATTACCAGTTTCGTAAGTTGAGTGAGAGTGACCATCAATGATTACGTCAATGCCTGCAACTTTATTTGCAAGAATTGCAGTTGTAAATTCACCTTCGTCACCAATATGTGCAAGTGCAACGATTACATCAGCTCCACCAGCTTTAAGTTCTTTAACTTTAGCTTCAGAAGTTGCGTAAATATCATCAAATACTAAACCAATAGTATTGTCTGGATGAGATTTGTAAGTTGTTTCAGGAGTAGTTAATCCAAATACACCAACTTTAAAGCCCATAAGTTCGAATATTTTAGTATCGTCAAGTAAAAGAGATCCGTCAGCTTTTTTAACGTTTGAAGCAAGCATTGGGAAGTTTAACATTTCTTTAAGTTTTACAGTTTGAGCTTGTCCATAGTCATACTCATGGTTACCAGAAGTCATAGCATCATAACCAAGTGCATTAAGAACTTTAGTACCTTCTTCACCATCAGAAAGTGTAACTAAGTTATGACCTTGAAGAGCATCACCAGCATCTAATAAAAGAGTGTTTGGATTAGATTTTCTTGTATTCTTAATGAATGTAGCCATTTTAGCAGCACCCATTCCATCATATTTACCTTCGATGAAGAATCCATGCATATCGTTCGTATGTAATAATGTTAATTTACCATTGCCCTTCTTTTCATAATTTAATGTATCACCAGCATAAATCATGTTAGGGTTTTTAATGTTGTTGTACTTAGCAAGTGACATGTAATCTGTGTCTAGCTCTTTAGCTATTTTCCAGAGCATATCACCACTTTTGATATTGTAAGTGTCAGCAAATGCACCTACTGATAGTGACGAAAAAATCATCAACATTACTAAGAACGAACTTATAATTTTCTTTGTCTTCATAAACTTGTTTCGCTCCTCTAAATATTCAAAAAGTTTATATATCAAAAGGCATTACATTATATAACCTTTGATATCAATAAAAATAATAGTAGATGTAAAAATTTACTATTATATATACTATTATACCTTTAAATGCACAAAAGAAACCAACAAATTTCAGAATATTAAAATATCTTCAAAGTTATTAAGGAAATAAGAATATATTAAGAATAAAAAGTTAGATTGTCGATATTAAGAAAAAAATTTCAATATACTTATGAAAGATGTTATATATAGTTAACAATTAGAAGGTTATTTTGCTATACACTTTTTCAAGGAGATTTATATTCTTTGATAAAGCATTCTTTTTAGTACTGTGATTCATAAATGCAGCAAGAGGCTTATATATAAACTTTGGAACATTATTACCCAAATTTGACTTAACATCTTCTGATATTTTATTCCCTAAGAATACATCATCAAGCATTATATTAAAGTACTTTATAATAGACTTACCTCGTTTGCCAAATGATTCAAGCTCAGCGCCATTTATCATAACTCCACCGCCATATCTTATAGCTCCTAAAAAATTCATTTTATGCTGTGTAGCGAATAATTCAGTAGAATTAACAATTGGATCCATCACCATGGGAGTTGGGAAACCTGACTGCGCTATAACAAATATATTTTTATCTATAAGCTCTTCGGAGAAATTACTTGAAATTTCTTCTAAAAAAAAGATTAGTGGATATGGCATAGTATCTATATAT
>JBARWW010000409.1:0-5213 GCA_049647005.1 Acidaminobacteraceae bacterium
CTTTTCAACTATGCTCACAGCTTTAGCCAGATATTTCTTACTATTTTTAAATTTATTATCTTTGCTTTTAATAATTATGAATGTTAAAGCGGTAAGTAGCAATCCAAGTAATACAGCTATAATCTCATTACCCGTCATTTTAATTACTATAGCTATAGTAGATATAATAACTACTAATGGTATAACATAGGCTATAAAAGCGGCACCTAAGACATTTTGATCGCCTAGAGTGATTTCTATCTTATCACCTGGTGACGCTCCAACTTCATTTTCGACTTTAACTGTTGCCTCTAGATTTTCCACGCCATACTGGCATGATCCACAGTCGCCTCATGCGGTGTGTTTAACTAGACCAACTTCAAGGCTATCATCTATATTTTTTTTAATAACAATACCTTCCCTATTCATTACTTCACACTTTCATCATCAAGAAGGCTAATGCCAAGCTCAACTAATTGCTTTTCATTTGCGTATGATGGCGCTTCTGTCATAAGACAAGATGCATTTTGTGTTTTAGGGAATGCAATTACCTCTCTGATATTATCACTGCCAGTAAGAAGCATAACAATTCTATCAAGACCAAATGCAATTCCACCATGAGGGGGAGTTCCATACTTAAATGCATTGATTAAGAAACCAAACTGCTCATTTGCTTCTTCCTCAGTAAATCCAAGAGCTTTAAACATTTTCTCTTGTAATGAAGCATCATGAATTCTAATAGAACCACCACCAAGTTCAAATCCATTTAGTACTAAGTCATATGCCTCAGCACGTACAGCAGCTGGATTCGATTCAAGAAGATGCATATCCTCTTCCATTGGACGTGTGAATGGGTGATGCATTGCAGAAAACCTATTATTATCTTCATCGTATTCAAGTAGTGGGAACTCAGTTACCCAAAGTAGTTTATAATCTTCTTTATCAAGAAGGTCAAGCTGTCTAGCAACTTCACATCTAAGTGCTCCTAGAGAATCAAATACTACATTACTTTTATCTGCTACAAATAGTAATAAATCGCCAACTTCACCATTCATAGTAGAAATGACATTAGCCATTTCGTCTTCACTTAAGAATTTAGCAATTGGAGAATTAATACCTTCTTCTGTAATCTTAATCCAAGCAAGACCTTTAGCTCCATATGTTTTAGTGAATTTTTCAAGTTTATCAACATTTTTTCTGCTAAATTTATCGCCATATCCTTTTACATTGATACCACGAACATCTCCACCACTCTCGATTGCTCCGCTAAATACTTTGAACTCAGAGTTCTTAAGCGCTTCATTAACTGAAACTAACTCAAAATCAAATCTAATATCTGGCTTATCAGAACCATATCTTTCCATCGCTTCTTTATAAGGCATTCTCTTGATTGGTAACTCTATATCTACATTTAATGACTCTTTAAATATCTTCTGCATTAACTTTTCGTTAACTCCGATAATATCATCAGGCTCAACAAATGACATCTCAATATCTATTTGTGTAAATTCAGGCTGTCTATCTGCTCGAAGGTCTTCATCTCTAAAACACTTAACAATTTGATAATATTTATCAAATCCAGAAACCATAAGTAACTGCTTAAAGATCTGTGGCGATTGAGGTAGAGCGTAGAATTTATTGTGATTAACTCTACTTGGCACTAAATAATCACGTGCTCCTTCTGGAGTTGGCTTATTAAGTACAGGAGTTTCGATATCTATAAACTCATTATCTTCTAAGAACTCTCTTACTATACCTGTAATTTTATTTCTAAATCTTAGCTTTTTTTGCATCTTAGGCTTTCTAAGATCTAAATATCTATAAGTAAGTCTAAGTCTCTCACCTGCTTCATCATCATCGTTGATGTGGATTGGCGGAACTTCTGATTCAGAAAGAATCTTTAACTCAGTTGCAAGAATTTCTACTTGGCCAGTAGGAATTTTATTGTTTACTGACGACCTTTGACTAATTTTACCAGTGATTGCAATTACATACTCACCCTTGATAGTATCTGCTTTCTCAAAAGTATCTGCTGTTGTTATAGTTGTATCAAATACAATCTGCATAATTCCTTCTCTATCTCTCAGGTCAACAAAGATTAGTCCACCAAGATTTCTTTTCTTTTGAACCCAACCCATTAAAGTTACAGTTTCACCAATATTTGATTCATTTAATATTCCACACATGTGCGTTCTTTTCATTCCATTAAGAGCCTCTGCCATTACTTGTCACATCCTTTTACTGTTTCTACTATTTTGATTAACTCATCCATACCTATACTTACTTGTTGACCAGAATTCATATTTCTAAGAGTTATCGTCTTACTTTCTATTTCTGACTCACCTATTACTATAGTGAATTTAGCATTTCTTTTATCTGAATACTTAAATTGTGCTTTCATGCTTCTCTTAAGGTGATCACTATCAGTAGATACACCCTTCATTCTTAAATATTTTGAAATCTTAAGACTTGTTGCAATCGCTGATTCTTCAAGAGTAACAATAAACACATCTAAAGTTTCAGGCTCTGGAATTTCAATATTACAACCCTCAAGAGTCATAAGTAATCTCTCAATACCCATACCAAATCCAACGCCTGGAGTAGGTGGTCCACCAACTTGTTCAACTAGACCATCATATCTACCACCACCACAAACTGTGCTTTGTGCACCTATATCTCCTGATATAAACTCAAATGCAGTTTTAGTGTAGTAATCAAGTCCACGAACGATTCTTGCATCAACTATAAATTTCGTTTCCATAGCTTCAAGATATGACTGTAGACTCTCAAAGTGACTACTACAATCAGAGCAAAGGTAAGAAAGCATAACTGGCGCATCAACTAATTCCTCTTGGCAACTATCATTCTTGCAATCAAGTATTCTCATAGGGTTAGTTTCATATCTTTCATGACAAGTTACGCAAAGTTTGTCTAACTTGTTTGTTAAGAACTCTTTTAATTCTGTGTGATACTTTGGTCTACACTCTAAGCAACCAATCGAGTTTATTCTTAGTTCAACATTATTAATTCCAAGACTTCTAATAAACATATCAGCAAGACCTATAACTTCAGCATCTATAGATGCTTCTTTTGAACTAAGTGCTTCGATTCCAAACTGATGGAATTGTCTAAGTCTTCCCGCTTGTGGTCTTTCATGTCTAAAACACGGCGTTATATAATACATCTTTGTTGGTTGAGAATCTGCATAAAGTTTATTTTCAGTAAAAGCTCTCATAACAGGAGCAGTTCCTTCAGGTTTTAATGTAAATCCTTTTTCATCAGCATTAAAGATTCCGTCTTTGTACTTCTTTAGGTCAACACCACTAATTGCAGTGTACATTTCCTTTTGAACAATATCAGTTGTTTCTCCAACTCCACGCTTAAACAACTTAGTAAATTCAAACATTGGAGTTCTAATTTCACTGTATCCATGAATGGCACATACATCTCTAAATTTTTCTTCAACGTATAACCACTTATGAACTTCACTAGGTAAAATGTCTTTTGTTCCTTTTGCCTTTTTAATCATACAATCTCCTCCTATAATAATATTTAGGACTGTTTAATTTCTTACTTTTAATCAAGCTATTTCTTCAAAAAATATAAAAAATCTCCTGTCCCTAGCAAGGGACGGGAGATATACCCGCGGTGCCACCCTAATTGATGCAAATGCATCCACTCGTGTATTAAGTTATCATCCGATAACTCGCGTAGATTTTTATCAAGTGTCTTTCTTATACTTCTTGTTTACTAGGCTCACACCAATCCTAACTCGCTCTTAAATGTCCATATAATACTCTTCTTGAACTACGTATAATTTAATTATTATCTAATTATAATGTCTTATTCTAAAAGTGTCAATAACTTTAACTTTTTATCAATCATTTCATCTACTCGTGCAATATAATCCTCTATACCTTTTGAATTAGAGAACCTCTCAAACCTATTTTCATCCGGATAACAGAACTTTGAAGCCGAACCAGCACCAAGTGCAAGTATACTGTGACGTTCCTCCATTATCCGCATATTGTATAATGACTCTGAACCTTTTATGGAATATCCAACGTTCTCAAGATTTGCAAGTATATTCTTTTGTCTATACATATAATACGGCACATAATCAGAAGTAGTAAGAATACGTTCTGTATAATCAGCCATATCTTCAACAATATTTGAAGATGTTAATGTATAATCATCTTTAAATTCATTTAGAATAGATGATCTTTTTACAGCAAGTGTATGAATTGTTATATTAGATGGTTTCATCACACAAATCTTATCAAGTGTCTTTTTATAGTCCTCTAAATTCTCATCCATAAGTCCTATTATTAGATCCATATTGATTTCTTTAAATCCTATCTCTACCGCTCTATTATAAACTCGAATTATATCATCACTGTTATGACTTCTACCAATCTTAACTAGAGTTTCATCATTCATAGTTTGAGGATTTATACAGATACGACTAACATGCTTTTCTTTAAACAGGAATAGTTTTTCATCCGTAATAGTATCTGGTCTACCAGCCTCCACAGTGAACTCCTTTAACTCTTTAAGATCAACAAACATTTCAAGTTCTTCTATTATAAGTCTAAGGTCACCTGCGCTAAGAGCAGTAGGAGTTCCACCACCTATATAAATACAATCAACCTTCTTACCTATAGCTACTATGCCCTTAAGACTCTCTCGAATCTCTTTTCTAAGCGCTGCAACATATGAGGGGATTAACTTTCCTTTTTTTTCTACAGAATTAGATGGGAATGAACAGTATAAACATCTAGTCTTACAAAATGGTATACATATATATAAACTAATCTCTTTTTTGCTTATAGGATAAAGGTATCCCCGCTCTCGAGTAGCTATTTCCGTTACAAGAGTAATCTTTTCATCGCTTAATCTATATTCATCTGCTAACATCTTCTTAATTTTATCTATACTAACCAACTCATCTAATAGATCATGAACAATCTTAACTGGTCTTATACCAACAAGTATTCCCCAAGGGCTACTTGGATTTATAATAGTACTTAGATTATCATAAACCATAAGTTTAAGTTTGTTTTTTAGAAACTTATTAACATCATTTACTCCTTCAGTATTAAAGCTTGCTTTATCAATCAATTGAATCTTACCCATTTTTGAAATTGATAATTTTATTCCCGAAGAAAAAATACTTTTATAGTCCTCTTTCGACTCAATTTCAAATTCTTTATTAACAGAGTTATAGTATTTGC
>JBARWW010000410.1:0-2615 GCA_049647005.1 Acidaminobacteraceae bacterium
CTTTATTATCGTCAAAGTCAGATAAAACATTATAGAGTTCCGTAAGTAAAATTTCTTTTATCTTCATAAACATAGAGAACTCAAGCAAATGAATTGCCAATCTAACTAATAGATATAAACTCGTAGACGTTATAACAACATACCATATATAATCATTCATTTAGATATACACTTCCAATCCTTTATTACTTTATAGGCATAAAATATTTTCTAAATATCTCATTTAAGCTTTGGTCTGCCTCTTCTGAAAACTTTGAATATGCGTCAATTAAATTTCTAGCATCTTCTGTAAGAGAAGAACCACCACCTTGTTGACCACCTATTTTTTTCTCAAGTATTTCAAGTGACAGACTATCTTCTAAATCTTTAATAAGATTCCATGCCTTAGAATATGACATATTCATATGAATTGATGCTTTTCTTAGCGAACCAAGTTCGTCAATTTTTTTAAGCAGTTCCATTGGACCACGACCAAATATCTTTTTATTTGATTCTTCTAACCACAATTTATATCCAAACTTCATATTATTACCTCAACATAATCTTTGTAATATATTTATCCGCTTCTATTAAATCAGTCATATACTTTTTAGTATTTAGATTTTTTAAGTGATAATCAAAATAAGCTTTTGTTGTATTATACCTTATATCTAAAGATCTTTTATAGGATGCTTTTGTTGTACTATTAAACTTATACAAAGGAGTTAGCATACCCATAAGAGTAAAATCCTTGTGATTGAAATTTTTTATATAATACATTTTTTTATCTTCCATGGATCCATTTCCAAGTATTTGAACTAAATATCTAGTATTTACACTTAAATTCCATTCCTCGGAAATTAATATTAAACTTTGTTTTTCAAGCTTATTTTTAAGAAAATATGATGGATTTGACTCTACATAAGGATCATATGCTATAACAGCCCCTACATTTAAATAAGAAGTACTATCAAGGGCTATTCTTGCGCCAATTCCCGTACCTATAATTCCTATATTCTTCAAATCTATATTAGCAAATCTTTTTTCGCTTGTCTTTTTAAGTTTTATAATCCCTTCAATTACCTGATTAAAGTCATCACTTACTTCACTTGATATTTTCTCAACATTTTTTTTATAATTAGCATTTGAAATACCTTCGCCTAGCAGTTTAGTATTTCCGAACTCTATATTTGAGTCTTTTAATGTTGTATATGGTGAATTTCCAGTATAATTTACAACTGCAACGTAGTAACCATCAGCAGATATTTTTTCAGCTAAATCATAGTAATACTCAGGGTATTCCATCCAGTCATGATTAATTACTATAAGTGGAAAAGTCTCATCTTCTACTGGTTCTACGTCGTAATATGAATTTGTTTCTAGTTCATTAACATAATCAAACAAATTACTAATTAGCGTTCCGTAGTTTCTCTTTGTGGTTTCATTAAAAGCAGTAGGGTTATCTATTAGTTTATGTTTTTTAACACCACTCTTGTAAGATGGATAAAACATGCGAACCGATATGTTTCTAAATTTCCCCATTTGCATATTTTTATTTTGTCTATTGTAATCAGTAATATTTATAGTTGAAGTTCCAACATAGTATTTACCTTTAAATTTACTTAAATCATTTAATGGAAATAAAATATTTATAATAAGTGCTACTGATATAAATACAACACCAATACGTCTAAAAATTTTTCCTTTTATTTTAAATTTTTCATAGTTACCATTGTAAGTCATAAATAAGAACACTATAACATATATGGTATATAGAATAAACATTGGCGCCATCTGCCATCTAAGCGAAAACCAACTAAGTGCCACCAACATGAGTATTCCACAAGCTATACCTTTAACAGGCTTTTTCATAAAATCATTTCTTGTATGTGGTATTACAAATATTATTAAAGCAAATAGCAAAAATATTAGTTCAAATAAATTCATTTCATTCCTCCAGAACTTGCATATAATACTATTTTACCATATTTAAAAGCGACTGAAGACATATTTTTTAGTCTACAGTCGCTTTGTTTATACATTTACACTTAGTTCTATCCATTCTTCAGATTCGTCAGTTAGTAAAAAACCAACTCTCTCAAATACTTTTCTAGCATGTATGTCTTTTGTTTTTAGTACTGTTATAATATGATCTTGTCCATAATCATAATATTCTATAAGATATTCAATACAATTACTTACAAAGTCAAAACCTAAGCCTTTACCTACAAATTCTGGCATCAGCGCACATCCAATCTCAAGTATCTCATCTTCATCAAATGTACATTCTATAAATCCTGCTAATTCAACATCATCTATCAAAGCTACAAAAAAGTCTGTTTTACCTTCAGAAATTAAACTTTCAAGACTAGTTTCATTCTTATCTGTATCATAGCAGGAATAGTTACTTTGAGATTTCCAACTAAGTATTTCGTCCATGTATTTATCTTTGATTGGTTGCAAATCAAACAACATAATAACCCTCCTAATCTAGTATTATAAAGTTACTTCGTGTTCAATATTTACCCCAATTTCAAATTATAAACACTAATTAATAATAATTGTAGTATTTAAATCAACATTCTCATAAATCCATTTTGCATCTGACTCACTTAGCCATATATTACCCTTCAAAC
>JBARWW010000411.1:0-3264 GCA_049647005.1 Acidaminobacteraceae bacterium
ATATTTGAAGAAATGATGGCATGAGTATAATGGCTATTAGAACACCAATAGTACTCGATAATATTATAAAACGAAAGTCATTTATCGGATCATATGCGCTACTAACCGATACATCTATAAGAATCCCAAGTAATGGGGCTTGAAATGTAACTGCAAATTTAATAGCAAATGAAATTATATTGAAAGTTGAGCTTGTTAGGTTGTATTGTTTGTTTTTATATATAACTAGTCTTAGTGTGTAGGCTAGGGTGTCTATAAAAAAAACTAAGAGGGCTATAATGCATAGGAAGTAGGTTGCTTTGATCATTTATTTCACCTATCTTTTGATTTTATCCATATACTTTGAAACTACAATTGATCTGTCAAATTCGTTTTTCATTTTAGCTAAACTATTTTTTCCCATCAACTCTTTTTCTGATTTAGATAATTCAGAAAATTTCTTCATGGCATTATAGAGTTCAACCTCATCAGCTTTATTTACTAAATATCCATTATAGCCTTCATCAACTGATTCTTTACAACCATTAATATCGGTCGTTATAAGTGGCAAACCTGAAGCCGCACCTTCAAGAAGAACATTTGACATTCCTTCATGATATGATGGTAGAACAATACACTGAGTTTTACTCATCTCAGTCCGTGTATCCGATGATTCGCCTAAATATTCAATAATATTTAACTCTAACAAATCATTAACCTTTTTTTTGTATTCGTCAGACTCAAAGAATCCTATTATTTGAAATCTCAAGTTGCTATTTTCTCTTTTAAGTTTCGTTGCTGCGCTTAGGAATTCATCTATTCCTTTATCTTTCATAACACGACCTATAAATGTAAATATTGCATCACCCTCAAAATTAATATCTAATTCCTTATATTTTTCAATATTTACACCTGAGCCTGGTACAAGCATCGTACTTTCAATGTCTACAATTGAACTTTCAACAAAAAAATCTCTATTTCCTAAATTTTGAAAAACAACTGTATTAGCTTTTTTAAGAGATATTTTATATAGTTGCTTAAGAACATTTGCCAGTTTTGAAGTTGACTGCATAGATGTACCCAAACCAGTTATAGTTGATATATACTTTACTTTTAGTATACGACATGCTAGTCCACCATATATATTAGGCTTTATCGTATATAATAAGACTGTATCTGGCTTAATCTTTTTTATTAATCGAATATAATTAAGTAAGAGTCTAAAGTCTTTTACCGGATTAATACCACGCCTATCAACATTGGTATCGTGAATCACATATTTTTTATCTTTAACCATTTCGAAAGCTTTATGGCTTGGAACGGATATATGCACTTCATACTTTTCATTATCTAGTTCTTGTAATAACTCTGATCTAAAGTTCAATAAACCAACTGCATGATTTGCTAAAATCAAAATTTTTTTCATATCCTACTCCATTATCTCTACATTATAGTAATCTAAATACCACTTGATAAAATTCTCAATTCCTGTACCTATACTCGTTTGAGGTGCATAACCAATAGCCTCTATTAATTCATCTATATTGGCATAGGTTTTAGGAACATCACCTGGTTGAAGTGGCAAATACTCTTTTAAAGCTTTCTTGCCTATCTTTTCTTCTATTATCTCTATAAATCGCTCCAGTTCTACTGGATTATTATTTCCTATATTATATAACTTATAAGGAGCATCACTACTACCTTCTTCATTTAAAATTCTAGTGGGTACTTTTTCTATAAGTCTATATATACCTTCAACTATATCTTCTACATAAGTAAAATCTCTTAGCATTTTACCTTCATTAAAGACTTTTATTGGTCTGTTATTGATAATTGCATCAGTGAACAAGAACAATGCCATATCTGGTCTTCCGTATGGTCCATAGACAGTAAAAAATCTTAATCCTGTTGTTGGTAAATTATATAGATGACTATAAGTATGTGCCATAAGTTCATTCGATTTTTTTGTTGCAGCATATAAACTAATCGGATGATCTACATTATCTTTTACTGAAAATGGATAGTTTTTATTGCCACCATATACTGAACTCGATGAAGCATATAATAAATGCTTAACATCATTATTTCTACAAACTTCTAGAATATTTAAAAAACCAACGATATTGGACTCTATATATGCCTTGGGATTTTCTATACTATACCTAACACCAGCTTGAGCTGCAAGATTTATTACAACATCAATTTTTTGATCTAAGAACACTTTTGAAAGAGCTGCATAATCTTCTAAATCATTTTTGTAAAAATTGAAATTACTATTTTCATTTAAAATTTTAAGTCTTGAGTATTTAAGTTTTACATCATAATAATCATTTACATTATCGTAACCAATTACATCAAAGCCTTCCTTTAATAAGCGACTAGACAAATGATAACCTATAAATCCAGCCGCCCCAGTAACAAGTATTTTCATTAGAGCCTCCAATAATTAAAATGATTTACAAATTTTTCTTTTTCGTAAATTCCTTTTACATCTATAAACGTTTTACCTTTATCTTCTTCACAATACATTTTTTCGAAATCTGAAACTGAAATATTTAAAAATTCATTGTGTGCTACACAACAAACAATTCCATCTAAGCAGTCAATATCATCTAGTCTTGATAATTCGATACCATACTCATGCATTGCATTTATGGACTCAACTATAGGATCATATACATGCACATCTATTCCATACTCTTTAAGTTCATTAATAACATCTATAACTTTTGAATTTCTTAAATCGGAACAATTCTCTTTAAATGTCAGACCCATAACTAAAACCTTAGCACCTTTAATACGAGTATCACATTCAATTAATTTTTTAACTGTTTTTTCTGCAATATGTTTGCCCATATTATCATTTATGCGTCTGCCCGACAATATTACCTCAGGTTTATAACCAAGCATTTCTGATTTGTAAGTTAAGTAATATGGATCTACACCTATACAGTGTCCACCAACCAGTCCTGGTCTAAAATTCAAGAAGTTCCATTTCGTTCCTGCTGCTTCTAAAACTTCAAGTGTATCAATTCCCATCTTATCAAATATTATAGATAACTCGTTTACAAATGCAATATTTAAATCACGTTGTGAATTTTCTATTACTTTAGCTGCTTCAGCAACCTTAATAGATGAAGCTTTAAATACTCCTGCTTCAATTATAAGCTCATATATAGAAGCAATAATATCTAAACTCTCTTTATCATGACCAGAAACTACCTTCACGATATTTTCAAGTCTATGTTCCTTATCACCTGGATTAATTCTTTCTGGTGAATATCC
>JBARWW010000412.1:0-10036 GCA_049647005.1 Acidaminobacteraceae bacterium
CAAATCCAGATTCATCTAAAAGTTCAGCTGCTTTAGCAGGGTGAACTTCAGGATATTTTTCAAAGTCTATGTCGTGTAGTAGTCCTATAAGGCCCCAGCGTTCTGCATCCTCTCCAAATTTTTTAGCATATGCAATCATTGCAGCTTCAACAGCTAGTGAATGTCTAAATACTCTGTCGGTTTTAACATGTTCTTTAAGTAATTCAAGTGCTTCATTTCTTTTCATAATTACCCCCTAGGATAGATGTAATTTAAAACCTATAAATCAACTTAAGATATAGGTAATAATTATACTTAAATATGTATTAATTTTTTACCATTATAACATATTTGTTAAATGTAGAAGCAACTATAAAGAAAAATATCAGATTTGTGTAAAATATAAAAAAACTTTAAACGAACAATTATCTAAGGTGAGACTTACTATAGCGCAGTTCGGTGTTTTAGAAGCTTTGTATCATAAAGGGCCGCTCAGAATATGCGAGATAATTGAAAAAACATTATCTACTCCATAGTAATCTTTTATCGCACCACTAAATACAGCAAAAAAAAATAGTGAGCCACCACCCACTGCCTTGCGAATAGCACCAATGATAAGTGGATTTACTCCTTAGGTTGCAAGTACTTGAGATGAAACCCTAGTTCCCCAGAGAATAGCTGCAAGTAATATAATTAACGATGATTTTATTTGTGATTGTTTCATATAAAAAACGCCTTATAACATTTAGAATAAAAATATATCATCAAAATGTATTAACAAAAAAAGAGTTCCTAATTTGATTAAGAACTCTAATAATATTATAGTTTACTTTTTACTATAAGTTCGTGTTTAGCATGCCAAAATATTTGAGTTTATAATTAAAATCCAAAAATAAAATTGAAAGTAAAATACCCCTCTGTCGAAGGAAGGGTATTTTGTGAGCGAAACAATCGAATGATATAGAATTTATATGCCAATCATTGATCTATATTCTATGTAAGAAAAGTAATTGCTTACACAATGAGAGTAACATCAAAATACTGTGTTTGCAAGAGCTTATACGTAATATGTCGACTAAAGAGCGTTAAATGTAAAGTAAATACATATAATGGGAAGTGAGTCGTTATAGATTTAATAAAAATGCATTATAATGGTATGTAGCTTTGTGATATACTAGAGTGATAAAATAATTATGGTAGGTTTCATCTTTATAGTAGAGGAGCAGTTATCAATACTATATATATTGCGAATTATGGTAGATATTTTAATTTGCAAATATGCTTGTATAATATATGTATAAGAAATGGAAGGAGAGTTATACTAAAATTTGTGATTTTAGTATACACTATAATATGTTAACAAAAGAAGCAATAATGAACTATGCACTAGAACACTTTAAAATGCTTGGTTTTGATCTAAATATAGATGATAAGAGTAGTGATTTAGTATTTGAAAAGGACTTTGAGATTATTAAAGTAATAGCACTTGCAGCTACAAATACTTCAGAAAGCGCTTGCATAAGAGGTAAAGGTTTTAACAAACAGCAGGTTAAAATAAACATTGGAAATGCACTCTATGAAGTAGCAAGACAAAAAACTGCTACAAGTAATAGTCATGAAAAGTATCTGTTTGTTATACCCGAGACAAAAGTATATGCAAGAATAATAAAGGAAATTAGTGAAGGTATTATGACTCTTGGAATACAAGTTCTTGTTATATCCGATGTAGGTAAAGTTGATGAATTTTACTAGTACTTACAAATAAAAAATCGTTAATAATGAGGCTAAGGCAAACAAATTTATTAAATTAGTAGCAACATTTTGCTTAGTACAGTATAATAAGTTGAGAAATCAATATGAGTGTGTGGAAGAAGCTAAAAGTTAGCTTTTGTTATGTAGATGGATTGAAGAAAAATTTTAATAAAGAGTAGTGAGTGGAGGAAATAAAATTGAGTATTAGATTACGTGGAAGAGCTGGAGTAGCAAAAAAAATATATAATAATATAGAAAAATTTAAGTTTGAGCTTACAAATTCAGATCAAATGGATGAGGGTGTTAACTATAAATTTGCTATATCTTATGAAGATATAACAGGCAATATTGTAATTCATGAAAAAGGATGCAACCAGATATTAGATGTTGAGTTAACACTTGACCATTGGGGTTTATCTCTTAGGCTTGAAGACGATGAAACACTTTACGCATTAGCAGATAAAATTCTTATGGATCAGGGATTGGAAGTTTAAAATTATATTTTAAAAGATGAACTTCATTTGACGGTGATAATTTTAACAGTAGGGTATGCAATTAAATGATTGCATACCCTTTCTATATACATGCGAAAAGACATAGTTAATTATTTAACAAAACAATTGTATTGTTTTTAGAAAAAGAAGGAAAATTGTCATCAAATAGTGAATAGATATAGGTGATAGAGCAAATTAATTTAAGTATATTAAATGGGAGGATAAAGCAAATGGTTCATCTAGTGCACTGTGATAGTAAAGAAAAAGTTTTGAAAAAGATTCTTGAAGGTACAAAAACAATGATTGTTAGAGGTGCGGCTGTAAGAGATGTTCCTCACAGCCGTGTTTTTGATGGGGATGTTTTATATCTTATGGAAAGAGGTTCGAAAAAAATATCTGTAAAAGCTAGTGTTGCTTATGTGGAGAATTATACTCAACTATCTGAGGATAAGATTTCTAGTATATTAAACGATAATCAAGATAAATTGAATTTATCAGCAAAACAAAAGAAAAAATGGCACAAGAAGTGTTTATGTCTTGTGGCTATAGAAGATGTAGTGGAAATAGAGCCTTTAGAGTTTGACCGTGATTGTAATGTAGCTGACTGGTTAATTATTGAGAGAATCGAAGATGTGGTTATTGGAACTAGTAAACCCTATAATTATGAAAATTATATATTTTAATTTGTGTAATTATAGTGTTTATAGAATTGTTTAGATATGAAAGTTATTAATGAGAATGATTTTAAAAAATTACAATCGATAATACAATTTATAAATGATAGAAAAGAAGCTCAGAACTTAGAGCTTCTTTCTTAATCTAACAGTGCATATTGTGCATTATATTTGTAGTTCTTTTCATAAAACTTCTAATCCTTGATCTAATTTAATTATATCTTAAAATTTCTTTTTCAGAATCAGAAATATAGTTACCTGATCCACGATGTTTAAAGTAGCATCTGTCTTATGTTTCAACTTAATTATATGTAAATACTGCGCAAAAAAATAGTGGCACAACATTTGCGTATAATTAAGTTTATCTAGGATGGTGAAGTTATGATTTCGACTATCTAATAGCAGAAATTTTTACTTTCTTGCATTACGAGATTTAGTAAAGGAGGATATAACTTGGTGAACCTTAACAAGCTAAGCAAAACATAGTGAGAATAATTAAGATACTGAATAAAATACCTTGTGCAGCTTGTGTGTCATTTAACACAAGAACTGCACTAAATGGCACACAAATGATTGGTGTTAGAAAGAATAGTAGGACTATAAATGGTATTTTGCATTTTGATCAAATTGGGTTTTAGACAAAGGAATCTTAGTTTTATGGAAAAAATACCTTGCTTAATTAAAATGAATTACTATCTTATGCATACAAATACCAACAAAGTAATAATAGCAAACTTAAAATAGATAGTTTATGTTATCCAAATTTGAGAAGAGGTGAATATGAAAGACAAAATACTAGTTGTTGGAGCAACAGGGAAAGTTGGGAGTCAGGTTGCATTAAAATTAAGCAATCAAAATCCTGGTAAAGTGATAATTGCAAGTAGGAACATAGAAAATTGTAATAAATTACACCTTCAATCTGATTTTAAGACAATTCCAATGCAACTTGATGTAAACAACATCATTAACGATGATTTTTTGGAAAGTGTAATGACGGTCATAGTTTGTCTTGATTTAATAAACGTTAATTTTTTTACAGCGTGCATTAAACACAACACAAATTATATTGATATCACAGCCAATTTTGAGTACATGAAACAAGTGGAAAGTACCATTAAGAAGTATTCTTCTAGTAAATCAATTGTTTTAATGGGTGTTGGTTTATCACCAGGTATGTCCAATCTGATTGCAAAAAAGTTGCTTTCTAATTATGATAAACCGATTTCTTCTACGATTTCAATTTTGATAGGTACAGGAGATAAACATGGAAAAGCTGCTTTAGAGTGGCTTGTTGATAATATCAATATTGATTACGGGTTAAAACTTGATAAATCCATCAAAACAGCAAAAGCATTTACACATATAGTTGATACAGAATTCCCGCTTGATTATGGTAAAATGCCAACTTATAACTTTAATTTTGCTGATCAACATATAATTGGTAAAAAGTACAATCTAGATACATCACTTACTACAATTACTTACAGTTCAAGGTTTATTACAAAATGCTTTTATACTTTTATAAAATTAGGGTTTATGAAAGTTATCAAAAGTTCGTTTAGTAAAAAATTATTGGTTTTACTCTTAGGTAAATTGGAATTTGGGTCAAACCAATACGCTATCAAAGTTGATACATCTGGCTATCTTAATGGATGTTTCAGAACATTTCATTATGCAATAACTGGAAAAGATGAAAGTCTTATTACATCAGCTGTAGCTTCAAGTGCTGCTAACAAAGTTCATCATTCGAAGATTAAACCTGGATTTTACTATCTGAATGATTTGTTTTCGTTTTGTGATTTTGCTGAAGACTTGGAAGGTATCGTGGATAATTTCGAAATGAGTTCTTGATGAGGGAATAAGTAATGCTACACAAGACACAATTTGTATAATTCTATCTTTTTTAATTGAAGAGTCCACAAATTATTTGTGTCCTAAATTATTTGTGTTATAAAAGAGTTGGTTTCATTAGAATTTTACTTGATAAAAATCTAAACTTAATGTATTGGATCAAAATCGAGAGCATTTGAAATGTACTCTAATGCTTAGTATTAAGATATTTGATAGGTCTATTTATTAAAATAGACCTATCAAAGGAAGAAGTTAGATATTCTCTTTTTTTTAATTTTTCTTTTTAAAAAAACTAAAGTTTTATATCAATAGTTCTGCCGCTACCGACTAGCTTGCTTTCTTCTGTTTTGATTTTATCATTTGAGTTCATATGTTTGTCATTATGTTTATGTTCTTTAGAATCGTTCTTTTCAATACTTCCCATAGAATTATGCTTGTTTCCTTGCATCTTATTGTGTGTTTGATGCATTTGATCATTTTGTCTGATGTTAGTAGTATTTCCTATTTTATTCATATTGACCTCCTTTGTATATAAAGTAATTGCAAATGCCGTGCCAAAATAAGTGGCATGGCATTTGCGTATAATTATTACTATTACTATCAAGGAGGGGGTGATTCAATGAGTACAGTTATATTACTAGTAGCAATCGGCGCATACTTGCTTTTTATGTTTAAGAATAAAAAAAGTTGTTGTGGCGGATCAGTAAAAAAAACGATTGAAAATGAGTTTGAAAAGAAATCATGTTGCAGATAGTGTGTCATTTGAAACATACACTGTATCAAATGACACAAAGGAGACTATTATGAAAATTAAACACGGAATTTTAATGTTGTTATGCTGTCTGTTACCAATAATTTTATTAGCCTTAGTACCACTGCTTGGAATAAAGAGCAATGTTGGTCTACTATTTTTATTGATTTGCCCATTGATGTACATCTTTATGATGAAGGGGATGAAGCATAATCATGATGAATAAATTGAAAGTAAGTTTAAAGCCAATACTTTATAGCATACTGAGTTTTATATTGATGCTTCTATTTTATTTTAGTGTAATCAGTTTTTTTGAATCCTTCAACTATGCGCTTCGAAAGTTTGAAACCAGCGGGTTGTTGATTGTACTACTGAGTTTAGGTTTTGCTGTGCAAATATTTTTGCATGTATATATGAATCAAATCACAAAATTAAGAGGAAGCAAGCTAGCAACAGCAACTAGTGGTATAACATCAGGCACAGCTATGGTATTTTGTTGTTTGCATCACATAACGGATTTATTACCTGTGGTTGGCATTTCAATATTTGGTATATTGTCACCTTCATTTGAAACGATTTGGATGATTATAGGTTTAAGTATAAATTTAATTGCCATCGTATTCTTGTTAGGACACATGAAAAAACATCAAGCATATACAGAAGGCAGTCTATTTAGAGTAGTTAACTACGTGCCAATAAAATTATGTGTTATAGCTATAAGTATAATGACGATTATTGTCATTTATTTTACACTTTGAAAAGTGAGGTAATGTATGAAAAAAACAAAAGTAATATGGAGTGTTTTGATTACTATAGTAATATCAGGTGGGCTACTATATGGATTGAATAGTAAGACAAAGGATATTAGTCGTAATATAGAAGAAAAAATAACAGTCCAAACTGTTAATTTTGAGGAGTCAAAAATTTCTAAAGACGTAATTCCGAGTGAATCTATTGTGGTAGAAACCAATAAAAGCGAAACAGATACAATTATTTTAACAGAAAACGAGAAAATAACAGCCCAAGCTTCTAATTTTGAGGAGACAAAAATTTCTAAAGACGTAATTTCGAGCGAATCTATTGCGGTAGAAACCAATAAAAGTGAAACAGATACAATTATTTTAATAGAAAACAAGAAAATAGCAGCCCAAGGTAACGTCGATATTGAAGTGGATTTTTATCCTGATAAAGGTGAAAACTGGGTATTTAGTGTCTATTTAGATACACACTCTGTTGATTTAACTGATTTAGATTTAAGTAAGTATGTAACTTTTTATGGAAACATAGAAGTTGATCAGAAGAATGGCTTGATGTTTACATCTACTGGTGAGGGACATCATGTACAAAATACGATAACGATTCCAAAAATTATAGATGGTGTACCAACACTTGATATAGAAACAAAAGAGATTTCCTTGGTGATTCTTCCTATTGATGGAAAAGAAAGAAGTGAACTTACATGGACTCAAAAAAACTAGAACGTATACAAATTTTAAGCATGATGTTTTGGGTGACTTTCTCAAATTTTTTGTTAGAATTTTTACTCACTAGATTATATTCATCAATATTTACTAAAGACCTTGCTTTTTTAGCTGCAACAGTTGCAATTTCAGGGTTTTCACTAGGATACCTTCTGTATGCATTTATTAAAAACCTCAAAAAAATTGGAGTTTTTATTTTCATTAATGCTTTATGTGCAACAGTTATCATTGTAATCTTTTACAAGCTTAACTATATGGGTAGTATTGTAATTTATATGGGACTTTCTATAATTCCATTTATGTTATCAGGGTATTTAATGGCACATCTATTTAAGAGTTACCCCAAAAATAAATTTGGCGAACTCTATGCTATTGACCTCATCGGTGGAGGATTAGCAGGAGTATATTTTCTATTACGTTTTAATAGTATCAGTTTTTTTGGGATAATTGCGATGATTCTAATTTCGTGGCTCTGTTGTTTACTTTCCATTAATTTTAGATCAAAGAGTATTATTTTTATTAGTTTAACTATTGTCTTGACAGGAAATGCTTTTCTTGAAATGGATATATCTAAGTCGATTATCAAAAGTCTTGAACATGATTATAATGGTATGGTAAGTAGTCCTTTTAAAGCCTTTACTTATTTAGATGCAGCTGATAGTCAACTTGATGAATTTGCAAAATGGTCATTAAATGGACGAATGGATGTAATTGAACTAATTGAAGAGAATGAACGTATAATTTTGACAGATGGTAGTGCATCAGCGCCAGTGATGAAAGCTGAAGTTGGTGAAATACCAAGTAGTTTAATCGGTACAGCGGCTTCGATTCCACATTTGGTAGGTAAACAAGAAAATGTGCTCCTAATTGGTTCAGGAGGAGGCAAAGATATTTGGATGTCCAAAATTGGAAATGCCAAGTCCATACATGCTGTTGATGTCAATCCTTTAACGATTGCAATTGCAAATGAAATGAAGGATTATGCCGGTGATGTTTATAACTCTGAGCAAGTAAAAACTCACATTACAGATGGTAGAAAGTATGTTGAAGAAACAGATGAACGATTTTCACATATATATTTGTCCATGGTCATGACAAACTCAGTTAGCAACGCAATGGCTTCCTTATCTGAAAATTATCTTATTACCGAAGAATCCTTTCAAAGGTATTATGATGTACTTGAAGATGATGGAAGGTTAAGTCTAATGCTGCATAATGGAATAGAGATGTTTAGGGCAATGAATACTTGGATTAGAGTCCTATTAAACAATGGAGTTAAACTAAGTGAGGTTAGTAACTATCTAACAATTATAAATGGGGTTTCTGAGAACCACAATACAATCATGATGCCTGTTGTCATATTTTATAAGTCACCTATACCGAAGGAACAAGAAGAAAGAATACTAAGTTTGGCAAATTTATTTAAGTTGCCAATCATTCACAGCCCATCAATTAAATTTGAGTTGTTAGATGAAGCTAAAACAAAACTTGTTTCCATAGAAGATCTATATCAATATCAAGAATTCGATATGTCTCCGCCCACTGATGATCGGCCATATTTTTATGGTTATAACTTGAAATCCCAATTTATACTTAAAGTGATTTTGGCAACAATTTTACTGCTTGTATTTGTTGTGAATCGAGTAAAAGTAAATCAATTGAGTAGATCAACATCTTTTTTAGCTATTTTAACGGGTGTTGGATTTATTGTCTTTGAGATAATGATGATTCAGTATGCGTCAAGGAAAATTGGATCTATTTACGGATTTTCACTAGTTGTGAGTGCTTTGTTATTTACATCCGGCCTTGGGTCTTATATTGAGAGTAAAAAAGAGGATAGTTTAAATGTATTTTTGTTGGGTTCAGTAGTCTTGCAAATAGTAGCTTTTCAATCAATTAGATTGCTAGACTCAGTACTTGCAAATTCAAGTGTAGTTGCTTTACTTATATTCATTTCCATAGTACCAATTGGTATATGTTTGGGAATGATATTTCCTAGAATTGTAAAATTAACAAATGGTGAAACGCCGCCAACACTTTTATTCTTTAACAGTGCCTTAGGAACAATATTAGGCAGTATTTTAGCAGTATTGGTCAGTACACAATTTGGGACAAGTAAATTGTTATTTATTAGTTTAATAATATATAGCATTGCTGCAATTATGATCATGAAAAAAGGGGCTGTTGCAAAATAGCTCTTAAATAAAAATGTACTATAACAAATCGAATTAGATTTGTTATAGTACATTTTTTGCAAAAAAGGTTTGGGCTAGTTCAAAGAACTAGCCCAGTAGGTTATAATTATTTTACCATGAACAACTTAACTCATTTATATTCTCAATGTTGCTAACAATTATTTCAGTAGTTATAATCACCTCAAATGATTGTAACAAAAGAGTACCTATAGATTATAACTGGGTAAAGCTACATGCACACTATTGGGTACTCTTATTTAAATATTTATACAGAAGTTAATTATAAAAATTAATATTAAGTATATCTACTAATATTTGCTTATATTATATCTCGCTTCATAAGAGACTCTAGCCACTCGAGTGACTCTTTTGTTTTATTTCCATAACTAATGCTAGTTGCACCTAAAAACTCAGCAAACTCAATTACAGCTATCTTAAAGGCCTTATTAGGATACTCGTCAAGCCACAGACCTCTAAAATGAAGTGTTTTAGTTTTCTTTTCAAATACGGGTTCGATTCTACCTATAAATCTATCGCCAAAAAGGACAGGAAGTACATAATATCCATATTTTCTATCTTTTTTTGGTGTGTAAACTTCCCACTTATATTCAAAGTCAAAAAGTGCTTTAATAAGTTTTCTATCCCACATCAAATTATCAAGTGGTGCAATAAATGAAACTCTTTTACTATAATTTTTATCCAAATAATCAATCAAATCAATATTAGATTTTTCTATATAAAAATCAAACTTAATTCCTTCAACACTTATCTTCTCAGTAATTCCTTCCTTATATAAATCAAGAAAAGCCTTATTTCTAATAGCACTTTTAAGATTCTTTACTCCAAGAAAACTTTCACT
>JBARWW010000413.1:0-5866 GCA_049647005.1 Acidaminobacteraceae bacterium
TCATTATTTTATTAAATGATGGGGTAATTTAAAATTTGGAGGTATTAAACGTGGGAAAAAAAGTTGAAAAGAGCAAATTTGAAGTCTTAAAAGAAAAAGTGTCTCATGACTTTAAAAATGCATGGGAAGAATTAAAAGAAGGTGAGAAGGAATTAGTATTCTCTTACTCAGATGATTATAAGAATTTCCTTGATGCTGGTAAAACAGAAAGAGAATGTACTGATGAAATAATTAGACTTGCTAAAGAAAAAGATTATGTTGATGTTGATAATATAATCAAAAATGGTACAAAAATTCTTCCTGGTATGAAGCTTTATGCAAATAATAGAGGAAAGTCTATTATCTTATTTGTAATAGGTAAAGAAGATATAGCATCTGGTATGAATATAGTTGGTGGTCATATTGACTCACCAAGAATTGACCTTAAGCCATTTCCATTATATGAAGACTCTAATATGGCATTTTTAAAGACTCATTACTATGGTGGTATCAAGAAATACCAATGGACTGCAATGCCTCTTTCTATGCATGGTGTTTTAATTAATAGAGCTGGAGAAAAAATAGAAATTTCAATTGGTGAAGATCCAAGTGATCCAATTTTCTTTATAACAGATTTACTTCCACACCTTGGCAAAGATCAACATGCTAAGACATTAGGTGATGGAATTACTGGAGAAGGTCTAAATATCCTAGTTGGTAATATGCCTTATGGAGATAAAGATACGAAAGATAAAGTTAAGCTTAATGCCCTTAGAATTCTTAATGAGAAATATGGAATTGTAGAGGAAGACTTTACAACTGCTGAAATTGAAATCGTTCCTGCTGGAAAAGCAAGAGACGTTGGATTTGATAGATCTCTTATCTCAGCTTATGGTCACGATGATAGAGTATGTTCATTTGCAGGAGTTAAAGCTATTCTTGAAGTAGAAGGTCCGACTATGACGTCTGTAGGTATGTTTATGGATAAAGAAGAAGTTGGTTCTATGGGTAACACAGGATCCGAATCTAAATACTTTGAAAACATTGTTGCTGAGTTAATTGCTCTTCAAACAGAAAATTACAATGACTTATATATTAGAAGATCACTTTCAAACTCAAAAGTTTTATCTGCTGATGTTTGTGCAGGTTATGATCCTAATTACGCAGAAGCTTATGATAAGAGAAACTCTGGAATGATTGGTCATGGTGTTCAGCTAGTTAAGTACACAGGTTCACGTGGTAAAGGTGGCTGTAACGATGCTAATGCGGAGTTTGCTTCAGAAGTTAGAAATGTATTTAGCGACGCCGGAGTTGTTTGGCAAGTCGGAGAACTTGGAAAAGTTGATCAAGGTGGCGGTGGTACAATAGCTTATATCTTAGCTAATGCTGGTGCTGAAGTAATCGACTGTGGTGTTCCAATGTTAAGCATGCATGCTCCTTATGAGATAGTGAGTAAAGTTGACGCTTACATGACATTCAAAGCATACAAGGCATTCTTAGATAGATAATAGGACTTTTATTTGAAATTATAATAAATAAAACTAAATATAAAAAAATAAAGGCAATCTATAACTGATTAAATTCAGATGTAGATTGCCTTTTTCTTATTTATTAATTTAAACTGCTATTAACTATTAACTATAAGCTAGTGCTATTAATTATAAAATCTTTAAATGTTTCGCTAAGAGGAGATAAAACTCTTTTCTTATGGAAAGCAAAGTAGAATTTTCTATTCATATTTAAAGATTCAATTCGAATTTCTTTTAAAAGCCCAAGTTGAAGTTCGTTTTTTATAGCACGACTAGAAATAAAACTTAGACCAAGTCCATTTATTACAAGCTTCTTTATAGTTTCATTGTCTTCAACCTCAGATATGATATTAAGATTAGTAAGCTTAACATTAACAGAGTCAAGATAAGATAGAACAACCTTTCTTGTCCCTGAACCATCCTCACGAAAGATAAGTGGATACGGCTTAAAATTATCAATAGTTATAGTTGACAATTTGTTGAAATTTGTATTGTTTGGTGCAATTAAAACAATTTCATCATCTAAGATTTCTATATAGTCAATTTGAGTAGAAGTATCTTTTGCTCCAACTAAACCAAAATCAATTTCACCTGATAAAATTTTATCAATAACTTTCTTCGAATCATATCTTAAAAGAGAGAAATTAACATCAGGAAACTTCTTAGAGAATTGACATATTAAATCCGAAAGATAATACTGCTCAGGAATAGAACTAGAAGAAATCTCAAGTATACCTTGTATCTTCCCTTTAAATTCGTTAAGACTAAAGTAAGCGTGTTCTTTTTTATTTAATATGCTTATTGCGTGTTCGTAAAGAATTTCACCCGCATCTGTAAGTGTGATATTTTTATTAGTGCGGTTAAAAAGAATAGTAGATAGTTCTTTTTCAAGTATATGTATATGATTACTAATTGTAGGTTGTGTTAGGTAAAGATCTTCAGCAGCTCTAGAAAAACTCTTTAATTTTGCAATAGCAACAAAACTTTCTAATTGTTTAAAATCCATGATACCATCCTTTTATTCATATTAAGTTAACATTTACTAGCTATAATAGGTAGAATATATGTTAAATAGTGAAAATACTTACATACTATAATACATATATATAATCATTAGGAATATAATATCATTTCAACAGTAAAATATCAAATTATATTAATGTATTGATTGATTATTCGGAAAAGGTAATTTAAGTTATATATATCGCAAAAGAAATATATATAACTGTTTATATTCTTTCATTGAAGTCATCTAAGAATGGGTATCTATAATACTACATATTCAAAACTTATAAAGGTAGGTGACGATACATGGATGAGCATAAACTACTATCATTACTAAAACAGGAAGAAGGTCCAAAGCTTGATTTTAAAGAACAAATTGAGATCACAAGCGAATCTGGGAAAAAAGAGCTAAGTAAAGATGTTATTGCAATGGCTAATTCGCAAGGTGGACGTGGTCATTTAATTATAGGTGTACAGGATAAAACAAAAAAAATTCTTGGTATTGAAACTAAAGAATACTCCGAAGAGACGATACAACAAATAATTAGTCTTAGGTGTGATCCACCCTTAACTATACGTGTTGAGTACATAGATGTTAAAGACCTATTGGTTTGTGTTATAACTATATTTCGAAGTTTTCAAAAGCCACATCAGATGAGGCAAACAGGAGCTTTTTATATAAGACGTGGCTCAACAACTGATGTAGCAAGACGTGATGAAATTGCCTCAATGCTCCAATATAATGGTATAATAAGCAATGAACTTATACCTCTTTTTAATATGAGCCTAGATATTTATGATAAGGTGCTTATACTTAAATATTTAAAGCGATTAAACTTAGAAGATCAAATTGAAAATTATCCACTTCTAAACAATCTTGGTGTAGTTCACTATGATAGAGATAGTGACACATTTGTTCCAACTCTTGGGGGCATACTTATATTTTCAAACAATCCTCAAATGTACTTTCCATATACTAGTGTTAGGTTAATAAATAGACTTAAAGCAGAGAATGAAACATTTCAATTTAGTGGAAATATATTTACTCTAATAGAAGATATAATAGAATATCTTGAAACATTAGATATAATATATCCCCTAGATATACTTGAAGAAGCAATTATAAATGCTATAATTCATAGAGACTATTTTGATACTACAAGAGGTATACTTATAAATATAGGAAAGAGTAGAGTTGTAATTAGTAATCCAGGTAGCATTTTTGGCAAGGACCGAATTAATCAACTAATTCGTGAAAGCAATCCAAGAAGACGTAACGGCTGGTTATACAATGTGCTTCTTATAATGGATGATAAAAAGAGGTTTTCAAAAGTTGGTACTGGGCTTTTGTATATAAAGAACTCTCTTGGAAAAGATGATGTAAAATATATAAATATGAGAAAAAACAATCTATTTAAGGTTATACTGCCTGGAGTAGATTATTTTAATAAAGATAGGATTAAAAATAAAATCAAAACTTAGGAGATTATATGAATAGAGAAAAGAGCATTATAATAATTGATGACGATCCAAATATTTCAGAACTGATGTCACTTTACTTAGAAAAAGAGGGATATCAAACTACAGAGTTTTTATCTGGTGTAGAAGCTCTGAAAAAGATGAATGATTTACGTCCAGATCTAATACTTTTGGATATAATGCTTCCTCAAATGGACGGATATGAAGTATTAGGTGAAATAAGAAAACATTCAAAGGTTCCAGTTATAATGGTTACTGCAAAAGGCGATACTTTTGATAAGGTTTTAGGTCTTGAACTAGGTGCTGATGATTACCTTGTAAAGCCATTTGATACAAAAGAACTACTCGCAAGAGTGAAAGCTGTAATAAGAAGATATTCAGATGTTATTGAAGATAAGAATGTTATAAATCTACCTGATTTACTTATAAATATGACTGATTTTAATTTAACTTATTTTGGTAATAAAATGGAACTTCCACCAAAAGAAATGGAATTATTATACTACCTTGCATCAAATCCAAATCGAGTTTTTACAAGAGAGCAACTTCTTGATAAAATTTGGGGATATGACTACGTTGGTGAAACTAGGACTGTAGACGTTCATATAAAACGCCTGAGAGAAAAGTTAAATATAGAAAATTCTTGGGAGATAAAAACTGTTTGGGGCGTAGGTTATAAGATGAAAGTAGATTAAGGTGGAAATATGAAAACTATATTTAAAAAACTATTAGCGGTGTATTTAGTTGTACTTTTTATATCATATTTTATGATAATGATAGGAGCAAACTCAGTGCTACATTATTATTTTATGAGTCAAAAGAAAGATCTGCTTATTGAACAAGCAAATGACTTCGAAGTTATGTATCAATCATATAACGAAGGAGGAAAACGAGATTCGGAGCGAATAGCAAATGAATTATTAGCTTTTGAGAGATATGCTGATGCTAATGTATGGCTGATTAATAGAAATCATGGAGCTATAGTAAATAATAAAGATGAAATACAGTTAATACAGGTTTCTGATATAACAAATAGTGAGTTGACTGAAATATTTGCAGGAAATTCAGTTATAAAAAATGGATATATTAGAAATATTACTAATGATCAAGTTCTTATAATAGGATATCCACTCAGCGTTGATGGCAAAGTTGATATGGCGCTATTTATAATGGTATCAATTCCAGAAATTAATAAAACAACTTCGGGTATGTCACTTATAACAATCGTAGCACTTGCTATATCAGGGGCATTTGCATCGCTTAGTTTATCGCTCATAACTAGAAGTATGAATAGAGAGATAAAAGATGTTGTTAATGCTGCAAAGTACATTGCAAAAGGTAATTTTGATAAGAAAATTAAGACTTATAGAACAGATGAAATTGGTGAACTTGCTGAGAGTTTTAACTATATGGCAGATGAACTTTGCAAGATAGAAACAGATAAGCGTAAATTCATATCAAACTTATCGCATGATTTAAGGTCGCCTTTAACCTCTATTACTGGCTATACAAGAGGGATAATTGATGGCACCATACCTTATGAAAAACAAGATAGATATCTTAATATAGTTCTTGATGAGAGTGATAGACTTAATAAAATGGTAAATAACATGCTCGATTTATCAAAGATGGAAAGCGGTAATTTAGCACTTCATAAAACAGACTTTAATATAAATGAAATGTTACTTCATGAACTTGATAAATTTGAATCAAGAATTATAGAGAAAAACTTAAAGCTCGAAATAGATATATTTAAAGATCAGAGTCTTGTCCATGGAGATCAGGACAATATAAGAAGAGTTGTTTATAATCTGATGGACAATGCTCTTAAATTTATTGATCAAGTGGGAACTCTTATAATAATATCCGAGATA
>JBARWW010000414.1:0-7600 GCA_049647005.1 Acidaminobacteraceae bacterium
ATGTTCATTTACATATGGATAATCATTTTTTTTTAAAATTGCTATTTCATTAGAAAAATGCTCTTCTATTTCTTCAAGAAAAATCCCAATATTACGAATCGTTTCATTGAAAGAACTTTTGACTAGAGAACTTTCAATAATTGAGTTACATGTATCCAAAATTTTCTTATGCTCTTGATCAATAATAGTATTGCCGCAATTCCATGCATTATCCCATTTTACTTTTATAAGAATATCCTTTTCACTTTCATGATTGCTAATTGTCACCTTATTTTTTCCAGTCTTTTTTGACATGTAGAGTGCTTTGTCTGTTCTTGAAAACCAAGAACCCATATATTCTGATTTTTTCCACTCCGAGCATCCCAAGCTTGCTGTAACATTGAGCGAACGACTAATTTCAAGATTTTCAATTTCCATTCGAATCCGCTCAGATATATTTGCAGCTTCCTTAAGTTCAGTACGAGGTAGTAGCAGGATAAATTCATCTCCACCCCACCTTGAAAAAACATCTTCCGTTCTAATAATAGTCTTAACAATATCAACAACATTAAGTAAAACCTTATCTCCAGTAGAATGTCCATATGTATCATTTACATTTTTAAAGTGATCTAGATCAAAATAAATCATTGAAATTGAGTATCCGACTCTCGCAGCATGACTAAATTCTTCCTTTACCCTCATATTAAAATATTCCCTTGTATAAATACCTGTAAATCTATCAAGTATATATTTTTTTTCAAGCTCTCTCTTATCTTTAAGTACAAGATTGTAATCATTTATCCAACGGTAAATAGATATTGATATTATAATATATATAAAGCTAGAAACTATAAATATGGAAACAAATATACTTGAGTAATTTTTCCATCCACCTTTAGGAACAGTATATATATCCCAACCACCTAAAGCATCCTCTGTTCTAAATTTAAGAGGAGACATTTGAAGAATTTCTCCATTACCATATATGATATCATCCGGTTGATCCGCATGCGTTATTAAATAATCCACATTATAAATTTCTGAATAATTCTCAATAAAACCAAATGCTTGCTCCGCTTTTAATACGATGCTAACCATACCCCAGTAATCACCATTTTTCATCAAAGGTTTTCTAATGATAAAACCAATCCCACCTTGAACAAGATTTACTGGACCTACAAATAAAGTTTCAAGGTTTTCTTTTACTCTTCTAATAGAATCAGCTTGTTCTGGTACTTTTGAAAAATCAATACCTATAGCTGATTCGTTACCTTTAAGTGGATAGTTCCACATAATTGTAGTATCCTGCAAAATCCCTATATTTCTTATCTCATCTAGATGATCTTTTAAAAGATAATCTAGATAAGTATATATTTTTTCATCTGTATAAACATCGGTTGTTTGAATAAATGCTGAAAATCCAGAAATCAAACTGACATTTTGGTTAGTAAAATCTTGAATTTTATCAATTAGGCTATAATAACTAATTGACATTTTATATTCACTATCGTCTTGTAATTGATTTGAATAATTAAAAAGAAGTACAATAGTTAGTGACAAAAGCACTATCAAAGTTGAAATTGAAGTTAGTAGAGCTATTATTTTTTTGTTATTGCCAGTATTTATATTACGACTCATTTTCTACCCCCATATATAGTAAATTTACAACCGATTCAAAATATGTGTTTTAAAAAACATATATTTACATTCCATCTTATTTATTACCCAAAAATAATTATATCAATAACTTATTATAATTAGCATATTTTCCCAAATTCTAGTAAAATTATCATATACCTATTTTAAGCAGTTTCATGTCTATTTTATACTTTTCAAGTTAGCATTTGATCTTTTTAAGCGAAAAAAGCAAGCCAAGGCTTGCTTTTTTCAATCTATAAAGTGTTTATATATCATTTCACATCAAATAAAATCATAATATCGTAATTCGCACTATCTTTAGCGTTTATATTTAATGAATAGAAGATAAATTTCATTTTATACTTTGCATTTTCCACTTCAAAACTCATGTCTTCTAGACTTCTGAGATCCTTGTTAGCATCTCCTCGTTCATAACTAAGTATTGCCTTATCTAGAATTTTTGATCCAATAAGAATAGTTCCATTGACATCAGTAATCGAAATTGTTAAATCTTGTTTATCGACTTTTTCCGTACTTATCAAGTACTCATTGCCATTTAAGTTAAATAATTTTTTATCTAAAGAACTATTGTAACTTGGGAAATAATTACGAATCATAATATCATAATTATCAAGTGCTATAAACTCATCTTGTCCTAAATTAGCGTACTTATATTGATTATCAGGCTGCAAATACGAATTTTTATAATATGCTTCAAATCCAATTACTTTTTCCATGTCATTATAGTACTCAAAATCCTTCGGTAAAAAGTCTATCCTATCAGTGTAATCTCGATTTTCCAAATACTGAAGAATACTTGTAATTTCATGTTTACTATCATTATCAACATCCGTTTTAGCTGTTAAAACACCATTTTCCAAAATTCCCGACTGAGTTAAGTAGTATTCTAATCTAATTGTCTGGCTAACTCTTGATATTGTAAAAGTGTCAATAGGTGGAACTACAGATATTATTGCAAATGTAGCAGCTAGCAAAACGATCACGCCATTTTTCCCTCTTGGCCTAAAAGTAAGCACTATAGCAGTAATCATTGAATACAGGGCAAAAATCATTACATAGTATCTTGATTCAGTTATACCATAAGCATTAACTCTAATTCCAATAGATATAAACTGCATAATTACAATAAGTATTAGTATTTTCGGAAAATACATTTTATATAATTTAGTAAACTTATTTTCTATTAAAGCAGTTAATAGATATACAAAAATACCAACTGCTGAATATGATAAAGTTATAGTTGCAAGCTCTCCAATAGGCCACTCAAATGTAAATAGTATTTTTGCAAAATACAGTAGTAGTACTAGTGTAAATGCAGCTATAAGTGGCACTGCTATATATGAAATTAGTATCTCTAAAAATCTACTAATTTCTGCTGTTTTAATTCTATTCTTTATTTCTAAATCTTCATTTGAACTAAACTCTGGTAAAAGTGATAAATAATATATTGAAGCAAATAAAATCCAAATAACAACAGCTGTATATGCATAAATGTTTGAATCAATATTAAATAATAATGTATCGCTTGCACCTAATATGGTAAATGTTCCAATCATAAGAACTAAAGAGTATAAGATTGAAATAAATATTGATTTAAAATGTGATATTAATACCTCATCAAAGTTTACATCAGTTTTATGAGATGGTATATAAACAAAAGCACATATCATGCCAAATATAGCTACAAAAGTTCTAATTGCAACTTCCATTGAAATTGATGGTGCAGGCATTAATAGCAAGTAGTATACTAAAGTGATGATAACCGAAGCGCTATACAAAGTGATTTTTTTTGATCTATCAAGTTCAAAGCCTTCTATAGCCGTTTGAGCTACTGCACTAGTAACTGCGCCAAATAAAAATACAAAAACTAACTTCTGTATTATTAGAGAAACTTGCGAATCAATATAAATCATATAACTAATTAACATAGCACTAAATAATAAGAACATTACCGTGACTGGAAATCTCTTAACTGCTTTTATAAGACCTCTGAATAATTCAGCAAGCCATTTAAATAATTTTTTCATAATAAAAACCTACCCTTATATTTATAATAGAACTTTCTATTCTCTTATTATATGCCTTATGACATAGATAACATATAATTTCTTGTATTAATATATAAACTTAATAGTATTAAATTTCTCTAACTTATCAATTGTAATTGTATTGATGGTGTCATTGGTGCAAAAAACCTCACCTACTTATGATACGGTTCACCCCTAACAATCCTAAACCCTCTATAAATCTGCTCAACAAGTATAACTTTCATCATCTGATGTGGAAATGTCATCTTGGAAAATGAGATATAATCATTTGCACGGCTCATAACATGCTCAGATAAACCAAGGCTACCACCAATTACAAAAACGATATCCGATTTACCATGTATACCAAGCATATCAATCTCCTTAGAAAATGCTTCACTACTTCTTTGTTTCCCCTCTATAGCAAGTGCATAAACATACTGCCTCTCTTTTATCTTTGAAAGTATACGAGTAGCTTCCTTATCTTTTACCATAATTTCTTCTTTTTCTGACAAAGTTTCTGGACATTTTTCATCAGCAACTTCTATATGTATAAGCTGACAGTAACTAGTAAGTCTTTTACTGTATTCTTTTATGGCATCTACAAAATATTTTTCTTTTATTTTTCCAACGCTAATTATTGTTATTTTCATATCTTTCTCTCAAACATAATTGCAGAATACACCTTCTGAATAAGTTCAGCAATAATTACTACCATAAGTAATGCCATTGGAAATGCTATCATAGTATATATACTATCAGGTTCACTTTTAAATAGGATAACTCCAAATACTGCAACGAATACAAGTTGGATAACTATAGATATATACATTGCCTCACTATTTATAAGTCTATGTTTTTTCTTGATTTTATTTTCATTAGATTTACTTAGATAACACTTTTTATGATAAGGCTTTGGTATTGCAAATAGGCCATTTGCTATTACAAATAGATCATTTTTTGTACGTATATCTTTCTCACATATTTTGCATTTACTCAAGTCTTAGTCCCCCTATTTTATATATACTTATAAAAAAGACATATCAACTCTTTTTACGAGATCATATGTCTTTAGATTTAAACCTGCTTTATATTATAAAATCTACTTACGCGATCTCTATAAGCCATGTCTATATTAATATCTACACCAACCTCTATAGATGACGCTTCTACTATATTTTTCACTGTTTCAAATGCAAGTTCTGGAAAGTTGTTTTCTTTACTTAGATGACCAAGTAAAACATTTTTAACCCTTCCACGCTTAACTGCATTTACTACAATTTCACCTGCAGCGCTATTAGATAAGTGACCTAATTCGCTTAGTATACGCCTTTTTAGGTAGTATGGATAAGATCCCATCTTAAGCATTTCTTCATCATGATTTGATTCTATAAGAAGCAAATCAGAATCTTTTATCTCATCCATAATTTCATCTGTAATATGGCCAAGGTCAGTCACTATAGATATCTTTGAATTCCCATATCTAAAAGTATAACCCACAGGATCCACTGCGTCGTGCGAAACCTCATAGGATTTGACCACTATATTTCCTACCTCTACTTCTTCATTCTTACTTATGAATATAACTTTTTTTTCGTCTATTTTCCCAATTTTACAACTCATAGCTTTCCATGTCTCTTCTGTTATATACAAAGGAATTCCGTACCTTCTCATAAGTACTCCGATTCCCTTTATATGATCACTATGTTCGTGTGTTACAAGTAGCCCTGTAATTGTTGTTATATCAACATCTATATTTTCTAATGCACCTTTTATATATTTTCCACTAAGACCAGCATCAACTAAGAGACCAGTCTCATCAGTTGCTACATAATGACAGTTTCCACTACTTCCGCTTGCTAGCGAACAAAATTTTAAATTCATAATATTCCTTTCACTAAACATACCTTAAGTCCAAATGTATGTCAAAAGTGATAAAACTAATAGTCTCTATTAGTTTGCTTCATTACTTCTCAAGTGCTTCAATAAAGTATATTTTATCAGATTCTGTTCGAATTCGCCAGTAGGGAAATGCATCTCCTGATGCAACGTTCGAATTTATTACACCTGTATCTAACTTATATCCAAATGATATATCCGTTATTATAATTTTTTCATCTGATTTTTCAAATCTTTCCATAAATAAAAATAATGCTTTTGATGGAGCTATAACTCGTCTATTATTGTCGTATACATTATCAATATTAAACCATTTACGGTTAAACTCAACTACATTATCTCCACTTATAGTAACTTTCATATATGTATCTTCTAAGAAGAAATTATTATAGTTTTGTTTATATACAACCGTTATACTAGCATCTTCTTTAATCGTATTAAATATATACTTATCGTCTGATCCAAAACCAACTGCTGATATAAATCTATCAGCTATAGAGTAGGCTTCTTTTAGATCGACTAACTCATTAGTATCTAACTTATCACTATTTATATACAAAAGTTCTATATTAGAAATAATTTCTATATATTTATCTAATGTGGAAATCTTATTTTCTTCAACTATAAGGTCTCCATTTAAAAACTTTTTACTTAATGCTTCTATATCATATCCTTCATACTCAAGCTCAAGATCCTGGATGATTCTATAATAATTCACTGAATCCATATTTATATATATATTGTTTTTCTCAAGAATAGTTATAACTTCTTTTAAACTCTGATCCTCAGATATATCACCTTTACTAAATAAGCTATCAGAACTAAACAAATATAAACTTAGTATTATATTTGTCAAAATTAATCCAATAATAAGTATTGATTTTGTTTTACTCCATTCCATTTATATCATCTACTTTCTCATTTTTTCAACGCTTAGCGGTGTTCCATCATACAAACTAAAACAATATAATGTATTGTCAATTTCTATTTTCCAAACTGGTACCATCTCTGCAGAATTTGACTTTGGATCTAAAAAATATGCCAAATCTATATCCTTTATTTCTTGAAGAAATTTGTATACATACTCGTATTGTTTCTCAGGAATAAATACTAAGGAATTATCTCTTATATAATTATTTAGTATTAAGTCTGAATTCTTATCTATGACTTCATCTATAGAATAAACTTTACGCTCAGCGTCTACTTCTAGAGTTTTTACATACCTACGGATATTCTTACTTATAAACGTAACTTCACCATCACTTATCTCTATTTTGTAGGAATTCCCAAGTTTATTTCCAAGAGTATAGACTGACAAATCTTTTATCCTATAATTAAAATAAAATGTTCTAATCATAACTTTATCAACCATCATCTCTTCATAATCTGATAAATATATACTCTGCACACTCTCACCAAACTTTTTAGCAGCCTGAATGGCTAGATTTAAGTCAAGTATATAAGAACTTTCTATAGATTCCGAATTAGTAATTTTTTCTTTATATTCTATAGAACCATCATCGCTTAATCTAAGAGCTTTCTCTCCATAACCATACATATAAATTATAGAGTCGTCTATATCTCTTACTTTTTTTACAAAATCAAAGTCACTTCCAAATGCATTTATAGCATATAATCTTAGATCAATATCATCGTCTAACTTATCTACTGTTGTTATTTCTTTTACAACCTGGACTATAGGAATCCTTGCAACCCCTGTTATAGGTGCAAGTGTACTATTTTCTATAAATTCTACATCTTCCGTAGTTTCAACAAACTTACGTAGTGAAAATACATCTTCAAGTCTTTTATATTCAGTTATATTTGATAACTCTATATTATCTATTAGACCACTTACTTTAAAACTATCTCCACGATCTGCACCTTTTAATACATAAAAAGTTCCAGTGTTTTCATCGCCTAAATAAATGCGATCATTTTCACTGGTAGGTAGTATTATAGTATCAACTTTTATATTTGCGCTTGCATCTTTTTTAACAGGAACTCCAAGCATCTGATACATGTTATTAAGAGAA
>JBARWW010000415.1:0-2581 GCA_049647005.1 Acidaminobacteraceae bacterium
CTGAATCTTCACACTATTCAAAATTAAATCTAATTATACATGAATATATTCATAAAATCAAATATAGAAATTGCCTCACGTACAATTTTTCCTGTATGCAAGCAATCTAAACTACTTCAGATTATTACTATTCATTCATAAATTATAAAATACCATTTCCCCAAATACATTAAATAAATATTATGTAACAAAAATGGGACAACCATTAAGATATATTCCCATTTTTATTTAAATCAAACATTTTTTATGAAATCATATTATTTTTTTGTTAAGTTAAGATCTTTGTTATTAAGATGACATGCTGACATGTGTCCATCACCAATATCAACTAAAAGAGGTTCTTCTTTTGAACATATATCCATAACATATCTACATCTAGTTCTAAATGTACATCCTGAAGGTGGATTTATAGGACTTGGAACATCACCTTCAAGTACTATTCTTTCATTACTCTTAGCAACTTTAGGATCTGGAATCGGAATTGCCGAAAGAAGAGCCTGAGTATATGGGTGATTAGGGTTATTGTATAAATCATCAGATTCCGCAACTTCAACTAATTTACCAAGGTACATAACACCAATTCTATCAGCAATATGCTTAACCATTGATAAGTCATGTGCAATAAATAGATACGTAAGACCAAACTCTTTTTGTAAATCTTCAAGCATGTTTACTACCTGTGCTTGAATTGATACGTCTAGAGCTGAAATTGGCTCGTCACAGATAATAAAGTCAGGGTTTACAGCTAGTGCTCTTGCTATACCTATTCTTTGTCTCTGCCCACCAGAGAATTCATGTGGGTATCTACTTGCATGACCTTTACTCATACCAACACGTTCTAATAAATCATAAATAATCTTTTGTCTCTCTTCTCCAGAAGCAATACCGTGAATATCAATTGGCTCACCAATAATATCACCTACTGTCATTCTTGAGTTAAGAGAAGCATAAGGATCTTGGAATATCATTTGAATTCTCTTTCTGATACCTCTAAGATCTTGTTGACTCATTTTACTAATATCTTGTCCATCAAATATTACTTCACCATCAGTTACGTCGTATAATCTAATAATAGTTCTACCAGTAGTAGACTTACCACATCCAGACTCACCAACTAAACCAAGAGTTTCACCACGTCGAATTTTAAAAGAAACACCATCAACGGCTTGAACTTGTTGAACATTTTTGCCGAAAAATCCTTTTCTAATAGGGAAGTGTTTTTTAAGATTATTAACTTCTAATAAAATATCATTATCATCAAGTTTTTTCTTCATATTACTTACCTCCCCTTACGCCGTTATCTACTTCTACCTTTGGAGCATCTTCGTGAAGCAACCAACATAAAGATTTATGACCTTCGCTTACTTCAAATAATGGTGGAACTTCTTCCATGCAAATTTTCATTGCATAATCACATCTAGCTGCAAAAGGACATCCCTTTGGTGGCTTAACTAAATCAGGAGGTGTTCCATCAATTGGAATAAGTCTCTTTCTTTCTCCGTCATTAATTACTGGAATAGATTTTAGCAGTCCCATTGTGTATGGATGTTTAGGATCGTAGAATATACTTTCTACAGGTCCTTCTTCCATGATAAGTCCACCATACATTACAATTATTCTTGAACAAACATCTGCTACAACACCAAGATCATGTGTAATAAGAATAATTGAAGTATTTATTTTTTCTTTTAATTCTTTCATAAGCTCAAGAATCTGAGCTTGAATCGTAACGTCAAGAGCCGTTGTTGGCTCGTCAGCAATCAGTAAGTCTGGTTGACAAGATAAAGCAATAGCAATCATAGCTCTTTGTCTCATACCACCAGAGAATTCATGTGGATAGTTATCTACACGACTTTCTGGTGAAGGTATACCAACTAACTTAAGCATTTCAATAGCTTGAATTCTTGCTTCAGATTTCGATATATTTTGATGTTCAATTATAGCTTCCATAATCTGGTCACCAATTGTATACACCGGGTTAAGAGATGTCATAGGATCTTGGAAAATCATTGCGATTTCATTTCCTCTAATTTTTCTCATTTCATTTGAACTTTTACTAGCAAGATCATCATCTTTAAATATGATTTCGCCATCTTTAATAACTCCAGGATATTGAAGTAATTTCATGATAGACATAGAAGTAACACTCTTACCACTACCAGACTCTCCAACTATACCTAAAGCTTCACCTTTATCTAAATCAAAACTTATTCCTCTTACGGCTTGTACTTCACCAACGTGAGTATGGAAAGAGGTTTTAAGTCCGTTTACTTTCAATAACTTATCTGCCACTATATACACCTCTCCTATTTACGTAATCTTGGATCTAATGCGTCACGAAGACCATCACCTAAGAAGTTAAATGCCAACATTGTAATAGAAATTGCTAAAGATGGGAAGAACAATTGATATGGATATGATCTTAGTCCACCTAAAGCGTCACTTGCAAGAGTACCCCATGATGCCATTGGAGCACTTACACCTAAACCAATGAAACTTAAGAAAGCTTCCGTAAAGATTGCACTTGGAATAAGCATTGTCAAAGAAACAATAATTGGTCCCATTGCATTCGGAATAAGAT
>JBARWW010000416.1:0-9561 GCA_049647005.1 Acidaminobacteraceae bacterium
AAAACAAACTCAACAGGTTGAAGTTGTAACTCAACTCACATCATGAGGACCTGATTCAAACTGGCAGTCTATACTTCAGGCTTACTTTACTATGATAAGTACTGCTGAAGAGAAGGTATGGATAACAACACCGTATCTAGTTCCTGATGAAAGCCTTAAAATGGCGCTTGTTACAGCAGCTTTGTCTGGCATAGACGTTAGGATAATAATACCTAACAAAGCAGATCATTTCTTTGTATACTGGGCATCACGTGATAATATTGAAGATTTACTTGAAGCTGGTGTAAAGATATATACGTATAATAAGGGATTTGTTCACTCAAAGATACTTCTTGTAGATTCCATAGCTGCTTCGGTAGGAACAGCAAATCTTGATATGAGAAGCCTTGAAATAAATTTTGAAGTTAATGCATTTTTATATGACACAGATGTATTAAAAAGACTTGAAAAAGACTTTGTAAAAGATATGGTAAATAGTGAAGAAATTATTTATTCCAAATTTAGAGAAAGACATATAGGATATAAACTACTTGAAGCTATTGGTAGACTTGTATCACCACTACAGTAAGTTTAAAAGGCGTACACCGTTAAAAGGGAGGCATAATGATATATATAATAATAATAGCTGCATGTGTTGCATTAGATCAGCTTTCAAAATATTTAGTTCAGACAAAGTTGCAAGAGCTAGGTAGTGTACCAATTATAGAAAATGTTTTTCATCTTACATATGCACGTAATACAGGTGCTGCATTTAGTATTTTAAGAGACAAGCAACTACTTCTTATATTATTCACTTTTATTGCTATTGCAATGCTTATAGGCCTCTTATTAAAAAACATTAAATTAAGTGGTAACCTAGTAGTAAATTATTCACTTGTTTTTATAATAGGTGGTGCAATTGGAAACTTAATTGATAGAATGAGATTAAATTATGTAATTGATTTTTTTGATTTTAGATTAATTAATTTTGCTATATTTAATGTTGCTGATATGTTTGTAGTGTTTGGAGCGGTATTGCTTGGCTTTGCGGTATTGGTGCTTAAAGCCGAGATATATTAAATGTTTTGCTGCTTAGTTTATGCTTATATTTGAATAAAATTTTGCTTATATTTTCGTACTAAGGCGAAACTCACTACGTTCAAACAGTCGCCACGTGCGAATATCTAAGCTTCATTTTATACTCAAATAAACGCAATACTTGCGCCTCAAATCATTTAATATATTGTGCTTAAAACCTTAAGACATAAAAATCTTAAAACGTTTTGAGATGTCGATCTGCGATCGTTGGGATTAAAACCTTAAAATATTATAAAGATTTAGAGATGTCGTTCTTTGAACGTTGGGATTAAAACATTAAGAAATAAAGAGATTAATATAATGGCTAGTATATTTCCTTTAGAAGGTTTATATACTAGCCATTTTAATTTTAGAGTAACTTCATAAGCTTGCAATACCTATAATAAGATAAAAGTTATTTGAAATGATATTTTGCATAATATAGCCAACCTTTCATAGTAGTTTTCTATAATTGTAACATATACATACATCAAAAGGTAATTAATGCCAAATAACTTACTGCAAGACGAATGATTACGAAAAAATATGCTATCTTTATAGTTCACAACGCAAAAAAAGAACCCAGCTATTCATTGATATTGCAATGTTATAGCTGGGTTTATGTTTTGAATAGTGTCAAGCTCAGTTTGTATCTTCCAAAACTGTTTTACATGCATTAAGTTTTTTGATGTTCTAAAGGTTCTAAAACACATAATATTCAATTGTTTGAAGCGCAGGTATAGTTTCTATTTGAGTATAAAATCCGGATTAATATTGAAACGCTTTTGGCGAATCGGCAATGTGTAAATATAAATCCGAAATTTTATTCAAATGGAAACTTAAGCCAAGCAGCAAATGATTGAATATTACATTCTATCCATTACCATCTTAATTATAGCAGGAGAGGCAGCGCATTTAGCTTCGCTTACAGCACAAGGAGCAAATCTAATGCCCATTGCAAGTGGGATAACAAATAAGTTTTCTTTTTTCAATTCTTCACAAAGAGCCACTGGATCAGTACATGGAACTGAGATAAAGTAACCAGCTTTATAAGGAGCAGTTACAAGATTATTTTTCTTTGCCTCATCCATAAATGTCCTAGCTCGCTTGTCAAGAAGAAGTCTAAACTCTTCTCTTTCACCTTCAACTGCGTCAAATAAGTCTTTATCGCTAAATATATCTGCCAGTGTTTCCATAGCAGGACGTGTTCCATTTGACCAAGCCGCTCTATTTGAGAAACTACATACATTTTCAAACTCAGTTGCGATTTCCTTAGTTGGAGCTATACATATAATTGCACCACTTCTCATTCCGTAAAGAGTATATCCTTTCGACATACTAAATCCTACTAATACAAGAAGATTGGTTGGAAGTTTAGTAAAGAACTTCATAAATTCACGAGATTCCTTAGTAGTTCCTGCAAAATCAATATAAGCTACGTCAACAAATAATGTGATTTTTTTATTAGTATACTCAGCAGTAGCTTTTAAAAAGTTAGTTATTTCTTCCCACTCACTATCTTCAACTGTAAAACCAGTTGGATTATGTGCTGGAGTGTTTATGATAATTAAAACTCTATCTTGTTTATCAACTAACTCATTAACTTTTTCTTTAAATGAAGCAAGATTATAGTTTGAGTTCTCATCGAAGAATTTATATGTTTCGATTTTTCTACCATGCTCACTTGCAATAGTTTCGTATGGAGCCCAGAACCAATCAGAAGTAAGAATTTTATCTCCCATATCCGTGTAATTCCAAACAGCATGTTTTATAGCGCCTGTGCCACCAGGAGTGGCAACGGCTTCGATAAAGCCCTCGGGTTTATTGTCTCTAAAACAAGCTTCTTTAATTTTATCTAGATATCTAGGTACACCAGAAATTGGAGCGTAAGCTGCAAGGTGCGCTTCAGGTAAATTTCTTATGTGGGCCATAACGTCCTTTAAAAACATAAGTTTGCCATTGTCATCTGTCATTGCACCAATTGTTGAGTTAATTACTGCGTCAAATCCTAATTTATCGATTGCATCCTGCGCCTGTTTTGCAGTACCAAATATAACATCAGGCTTGATTTCCCTCTTTGAATGAGGTGCAACCATTGAGTTATTGTTATTCATTTATATCCTCCTCATAGTTAAGTAAAATAATCAAAAGATTTAGAAATTATATTTCTATATCATAGTGTAACATCAAATTAATGTAAAGTTAAACTTTTTATAAAATATAAATGAATATTAAAGAATATAAAAAAAAGACCACCTATAAAATAGGCGAACTCTAAAATTTTAAGTAGATTTTATCTTCATTTTGTAATTAATGTATCCAGCTGCGACGACTAAAAACCCACCAAATAGACTATAGATATCAGGTATCTCTGACCAAAGTACAAGTCCAAAGAACATTGAGAATAGTATATTTACATTTGTATATATAGATAATTCAGAGGCCTCAGCGTATCTGTATGCTGTAGTCATAAATAGCTGAGCAATAAGAGCGGTAATTCCTATAGCAAGTAAAAAGAAGAATTCCTTTAAATTAGGGGCATCAAATCCATTTCTGAACATAAGTGGAAATGTAATTAAACTAGAAAACAAACAGAAGTAGAAGACTATGATTTTAGGGCTATCAGATTCACTGAGCTTCCTAATTATAGTATAGGCACATCCTGCTAAAAAGGCTCCAGTTACAGCAACTGCAAAGGGGAAAATATTAACATTAAAGCTTGGTTTAATTACAAATAAAGCTCCAGTAAGCGCAAACACAAGACTTATGCTTTTCCCTTTAGTAAATTTTTCTCCTAAAAAGAAGTAAGATAGTATCATTACAAAGAAAGGCGAAAGCTTGTGTATGATTATAGAATCTGCAAGTAAGAGTTTTGAAAGTGCGTAGTAGTTTGCACTAACACCTAGAAGTCCAAATATACACCTAAGTAGTATTAGTTTCTTGTTATTTGCTACTGGAAATGTTTTTGTTTTGTAAAGAGTAGCACTTATAACCATAAGACCTATAAAGTTTCTGAAAAATATTTTTTGCACTTGTGGTACATCTGGAATTGATTTAACAGAAACGGACATAAGCGCAAAAAAAAGTGATGAAAGTAGTATATATTGAATACCTTTGTTTTTCATATTATTCTCCGTATTTCAAGTATTAATTATAATAAACGACGTGTAATGATAACATTAAAAAAGGTATATGTAAAACTTAGTTGCAATCAATGATATGCATATTTCAAAAGATTTTTTTTGCAATATATTCAAAAAAAATAAGGATTTAGCTAAATGTCATTGACCAAAAATCTAATAGTTGTAGAATGGAAGTGTGTAAAAATAAAATAAGAAGTTTACACAAGATCCTTAAAAAATAGAAATGGGGAAAAGGAGGTATTATGAATTATAATAATCTAGTAGTAGAAAAGAACTTAGGTGTAGCGGTTGTAACATTTAATAGACCAAAAGTTTTAAATGCTTTAAACACTGAAATGTTAGGTGAGATAAATGATTTAGTTGAAAAACTAGAAACAGATGATGAAGTATCTGTAATTATATTTACTGGTGAGGGCAAAAGTTTTATTGCTGGAGCTGATATAGCAGAGATGTCTGAATTATCTGCACTTGAAGGTAGTAAGTTTGGAGCATTTGGTCAAGCTGTATTTGAGAAAATCGAATCATTAAGTAAGCCCACAATTGCAGCAATTAATGGATTTGCGCTTGGTGGTGGACTTGAGTTAGCTATGAGTTGTGATATTAGATATGCGAGTAGTAAAGCAAAGTTTGGTCAACCGGAAGTGAGTCTTGGAATTACGCCAGGATTTTCTGGTACGCAAAGATTGCCTAGAATTGTTGGATTATCAAATGCAAAGGAACTTATTTTCACAGGTAAAATAATAGGTTCATCAGATGCTCTTGATATGAATCTTGTGGCAAAGGTATTTGAATCAGATGCTTTAATTGAAGAGGCTAAGTCACTTGCAAATCAAATTGCAGCAAATGCTCAGATAGCAGTAAGATTATCAAAAAAAGCTATAAATGAAGGCTTTAATAAAGATATTAAGACTGGAAATAGTTTAGAAGCACTTTACTTTGGAATGTGTTTTTCAACTGATGACCAAAAGCATGGAATGAAAGCTTTTCTAAATAAAGAAAAAGCTATTTTTAATAATAAGTAAATAATAATAGTTTTACTTAAAAACAGGTAAATGCTAATATTGAAAAGTATAAAAAATGGAGGTAAATAAATATGAAAAAGATAGGGGTAATTGGATCAGGAACGATGGGATCAGGTATAGCTCAAAGTTTTGCAGTTAAAGGTTTTGAAGTTTTTATGATGGATATTTCAAGTGAATACTTAGATAAAGGCCTTGCAATGATATCTAAAAATCTGGATAGATTAGTTAAAAAAGAAAAAATAACTAATGAAAAGAAAGAAGAATTTCTTGCAAATGTAACAGGTGTAACTGATTTAAAGAGTCTTGATGATTGTGATATAGTAATTGAAGCGGCATCTGAGAATATAGATATTAAAAAGAAGATATTTGCAGACTTAGATTCTATTTTAAAAGAAGGAGCAATCCTTGCAACTAATACATCATCCTTATCAATTACTGAGATTGCAGTGGCAACTAAGAGACCAGATAAAGTTATCGGCATGCACTTCTTTAATCCAGTTCCAGTTATGAAGCTAATTGAAGTTATAAAAGGTATTGCTACTAGCATTGAAACTTTTGAAGCTGTATTTGCATTATCAAAAGAGATTGCTAAAGAGCCAATTAAAGTAGAAGAAGCTCCTGGTTTTGTAGTTAACAGAATACTTATACCTATGATAAATGAAGCTATTGGAATACTTGCTGATGGCGTTGCTAGTGCTGAAGATATTGATAACGCTATGATGCTTGGTGCAAATCATCCTATTGGGCCACTTGCGCTTGCTGATTTAATTGGTAATGATGTAAATTTAGCGATTATGGATGTTTTGTTTGATGAATTTAAAGATTCTAAGTATAGAGCTCATCCACTCCTAAGAAAAATGGTTCGTGGTGGTCTTCTTGGAAGAAAATCAGGTGAAGGCTTCTACAACTATAAGAAATAAATTTTATATTAAATAATTAAAGATTATTTTAGCAATGTGCAACTTTTTTTATGCCAAAATCTGAAACTTTGTATTAAATAAGTCTTATAAATATATTAATTCTAGCATAACTTTGAAGAGTATATATTTCTAAAATGTAAAAAGTGTGATATATTATATATTGTTGTGGAAAATCATTGTAATATTATTGTAAACAATAAAAAAATAAATTATGATAATATTATATGGAATTAAGCTTTATTACATAGCGATTTATTATATTAATCGGTTGATTTTTTACGTTAAAGATTAAAAAATTATCTAGTCTATTAGGATAATTTGAAATATGTATTTTGGAAGGAGTTATTATGAAGTTACATTTAAAGATTTTTCTGATATCTTTTGTCTGTTTCACGCTTATACTTTCGGTAAGTATGTTTGCTTTTAGTAAAGCTAATCCAGATGGAAGTGTAAAGGATGCAGAAATTAAAGATGTTGTAGTTTTGCAAGACGAATTGAAAAAGGTTGAGGAAGACAAACGAACAGACCTTGAAAAAGCAGTTGACGAAAGTGAACGAATAAATGTATTGGTATATGGTATAGATGGCGGACGCGCAGACACTATTATGTTTGTAAGTTATGATCCACAAAATAAATTGATTGATGTATTATCAGTACCTAGAGACACATACCACTATGTTCCAGGACATGAGTCAGCGGATCAAAAAAAGATAAATGCGGTTTATGGCTTTAAGACAGGTGGAGGATCTGAGGGTCTTAAATCGGAAATTTCGTCACTTTTAAATGTTCCTATTTCTTATTACGTTAAAGTCAAGTATGAGGGCGTTGAAGATATTGTAGATGTACTTGGTGGAGTTGAAATTACAGTTCCATTTAACATGAATTATGATGATCCTTACGCAGATCCACCACTTCACATAAATCTTAATAAAGGTAAACAAGTTTTAGATGGCGACAAATCAATTCAGTATCTTCGCTGGAGAAAGAACAATGGTGAAAATGGTGATGGGGATATTGGAAGAATTACAAGACAACAGAAGTTTTTAAGCGCTGCAGCAAAAAAAGCATTTAGCTTTAAATTACCTTCCGTTATAAAAACTGCATTTAATTATATTTATACTGATATGAAGGTCGATGAGATGATTCTATACGCTACTACAGCTGTTGGTATGGATTTAAATGAGCTTAAAACGTATAGACTTCCTAGCGCATCAGAAGATTTTGGAAAGTACTATATACATGATCCACTTCAAACTGAAGAGATGATGTTAGAAATATATAATAGAGGAAAAAGTGAATAAAGAGCATTTAATTAATGTTAAATAAATAAAAAACTCCACTTTGTTGTAAAGTGGAGTTTTTTTATAGAATTTAGTAAAAATTATAATATACTAGCAAGTTTTTTACCAAGGTCGACAATGTTACCAGCACCCATAGTGAAGATTAAATCTTCACTCTCAACTATTTTGCTAAGGTGTGTAATAACTTCATCAAATGTTCCTAGATAAGTTGCAGCTTGACCCTCACTTTTAATTGCAGCAACTAAATCTCTTGAGTGAACTCTACCGTTATCAGTTTCGCGAGCAGATCCATATATATCAGTTATGATTACAACGTCAGCTTGTTTAAATGATATAGCAAAGTCAGTGAGTAGTTCAGCTGTTCTAGAGTAAGTGTGTGGTTGAAAAATACATATAGACTTATTATGTGGAATTTTTTTAGCTGCACTAAGTGTAGCTTTAATCTCAGTTGGATGATGAGCATAATCATCAACTACTGTAGCGTTTTTATATTTTCCAAGTCGATCAAATCTTCGCTTTGTACCACCAAAAATTTTAGTACTTCTAGCAACTTCCTCGCCATTAAGTCCAATTATATATGCAACGGCAGTAGCTGCGAGTGAATTGTATATATTGTGGTTACCAGGTACTGAAAGTTTGAAAGTAGAGTAAAGATCTCCTTTAATAAACACTTCAAATTCGGGTAAACCATATGGATCATATGTGATGTTTCTAGCTTGAACATCAGCGTCTTGGCTAAGTCCAAAGGTAAGAATATTACATTTTACATGTGAAACTATCTTCTTAGCATTATAATCATCATTGTTTAAAACTAAAGTACCTGAATGTGGTATTGACTGAGCAAACTTTGTGAATGAACTTATAATATGTTCAAGATCTTTAAAGTAATCAAGATGATCTTCATCAATATTTAGTATAACACCAGTTGTAGGTTTAAAACTTAAAAAACTATCCTTGTATTCACAAGCTTCAGTAACTATTAGGTCGCCTTTACCCGTTTTTACATTACTAGCAAATTCTTTTACTTCACCACCAATTAGTAAAGTCGGATCAAGATCACTTTCGTTTAGAATTATAGATAAAAATGATGTAGTCGTAGTTTTTCCATGAGCACCGGCGATAGCTACGGAATGTTTATACTGTGAAAGTATTTCTCCGAGCATCTCTGCTCTGGAAAGTGTTAAAACACCTTGTTCTTTTGCAGCTTTTAGCTCGGGATTTGACTCATTAACAGCAGCTGTATAAACGACTACGTCAGCTCCAATTATATTATCACTTTCGTGAGTATAATATACTCCGATACCATTTGCTTCTAGCGATTTAGTAAGTTCTGATGATCTTATATCAGAACCTGTAACTTTATAACCATCTGAATTTAAAACCTCTGCAATTGCACTTACTCCGATACCACCGATACCGATTAAGTGAATATGCTTTAGATTTTTAAAATCTAACATACGGGCACTCTCCTTAATTTTCTTCATGTCTGTATGTGATTATATCACTTTTTTAAGGCGCAGTAAATTTTTCGCTTTGTTTTTGTTTAAAGAAGAAATCATTAAAATGTTGTTGATTAGTTCGGGAAAAACGAATAAAATGGTATTTATCAAATACGAACATTCGGATGGTGGGGGAAAGTATGAATAAAATGAAGAGAAATGAAAGAATTGGTGCCATTGTAAAAATTTTATGTGATAGACCAAATGAAATCTATACACTTAGCTACTTTACAAGATTATTTAATTCAGCAAAATCAACAATAAGCGAAGATTTAGTTATAGTAAAGAAGCTTATGGACGATCTAGAACTTGGTAAAGTTGAAACTATATCAGGTGCTTCAGGTGGAGTAAAATATATTCCTGTAGTTAGCAATGAAAGAAGAAAAGAATTAATAAACTTTTTAATAGACGACTTAAAAAATGTAGATAGAATTGTACCAGGAGATTTTCTTTATATTGCAGATATACTATGTAATCCTAAGTATACAAAAGTTGTAGGAGAGATTTTTGCTCAGCAGTATTCATCACGCGGTGTAGACTTTGTAATGACTGTTGAGACAAAAGGTATACCTCTTGCTATGATGACAGCTCAGAGTCTAAACGTACCACTTGTAATAGCA
>JBARWW010000417.1:0-6873 GCA_049647005.1 Acidaminobacteraceae bacterium
CGATTATTTATTCTGAAATTATGGTATAATTTATAGATATACACGTAATGTTAAGTTGCTGTATAAATACATTAAATATATTGTAGGTGATTATGTGAACGAAACTTTTATTAATTATGCAATGCAGATTAGCTTAATATTATTTTCAGGAATATATGCTATTAGTGTATCTTCGCATTCTGGCGATAAAAAACATAACAATAATATATATCCCTATATATCTCCTATAATTTTTCTTGGTCTATTACCAATATTAAATTACGGAGTTACCAATTCGGATATTGGATTAGTGTCTTTATATACACTGATAACTTTTAAATTAATAAATTCTATTTCAAAATCAACTAATGATAAAAAATGGATCTCCATCGCTGGTTTTTTAGTTTCAATTTTCATAATTGTATCTTTAAATAGTTACGCTTTTATAAAGTACATTTCATCATTAAATGCTTTTTTAATATTTACGGCCATTATGATTGTGCACTTTGTGCTTGAACTTAAATCTGATGATAGTTTTTCTAAATTCTCAAACATACTTCCACTAGCTATTGCGTCGACATTTGTTTTCCTTAACGACTTCTCAGTTTTAGCTTATCTTTTGTTTATAGTATTTGCACTTCTTGATGCTCGAAAGTTATATCAAGATATAAAAAATACTAAATCTGAATTTGAAGCAAGGCTTGAACTATTAGAAAAAGACTTCACTAATGAACTTGAAAAAGGTGTTAGAAAAAGAACTTTTTATGTTGAAAGACTTAAAGATCGTATGGCTGAAGTTAATAGAGTAGATCATCTTACTAAAGCATTAAATAGAAAAGCTATAACAACTTCTATTGACGACTTAGTTATGGCGGCGGATGTAACTCATTTTGTTATGCTTCTATTTGATATCGATAAATTCAAAAATATAAATGACACATACGGTCATGTTACTGGTGATGTATGCCTTAAGAATCTAGCTACTATTGCATTTAAGAATATACGTAATGTTGATTTTTTAGGTCGATATGGTGGTGATGAATTTATTATCCTTTTACCTAATCAAACTCTAAAAGAAGGGCTTAGGGTTGCAGAACGTTTCAGAATGAAAGTTGCCGAAACTCAAAACCCCCATTTTACAGTTTCAATAGGTGCATCAGCCTATCCATGGGATGGTGAAACAATGACCTCGCTTTTATCTACAGCGGATAAAGGCCTTTATGTAGCTAAAGAAAATAATAGAAATAAAGTATCGTATGATGGATATATAAAATTAGAAGACGAATCTTAGGAAAAAAGGCCTAGCCTCTTTCCTTCTTAACATTAGGATGGTTTAATTATGAAAATTAAAAAAACAAAACATTTTTTCAAAAGTTTAGGCAAAAAATTTAGCGGAGTCACTTTGTATAATAATTTCATTTCACGAGATTCTGATTATGAAAGCCTTAGCAACTTAATAAAAAACACTAAAGATAAATCTATTTTCGAAAATATGAATATTGATTTAAATTCTCTTAAATATATAGAACAAGGAGAAAAAGACTTTCTTAATACTTTGAAAAAATCAGAAATACCTATGCTTATACTACATGATATATGCCTATCTTATCAAAACAAACCAGTTAAAATAGACTTTGTAGTCCTCACAAAATATTTTATAGGAGTTTATGAAACAAAAAAGCTCAATGGAGATATTTGTATTAATCAAGATGGATCATTTAGTAGATTTATTAGAGATGAAGATGGTATCCCTATAAAAGAAGAAGGACTATATAGCCCCTACATACAAAATCAACGCAATAGTTTTTTGCTTGAAAAGATACTCAAGGAAAATGGAATACTTACAAATCCTAAAATAGTAGCTAAAGTAATAGCTGCAAATCCTAAAACCATAGTTGATGATAATTATGGAGATAAAGAAGTCATATCAAACATACTTAGGCTTGATGAATTTGACGCAAATTTGAACTATATTGTTAAAAAAGCTAAAAAAGCATATAATTACTCTACTATTGTAGAAATTGCTGATTTCTTAGTTAATAATTCAGAATTAATGAATTCCTATATAGTAGAAAAATATAAGCGTTAAGAGCAATATAACTAGTAAATTTAAGTTATCATTCTAACTCAAAAGGACATCTATCAAATGATAGATGTCCTTTTATAAATACTATATCTATCATTTCATGATAATTTAATTTGCAGCTTCATAATAATCAATTAGCCAACTACCATTAACTTTCTTAAGATAATAAACCCAATCATAAACAAGTGTTGTTGAATTGTTATCAACTAATTTTATTATTTCTTCATGAACATTTATACTTGCAACACTACCATCTATGGATATATCCCCTACATCCATAACGCTAAATTTTTGCTTCATATTACCTTTTTTGAAATTTTCAATAACATTATAAGCTTTTCCATCGTAAACTAGATATTTATAGACATCAAGTTTTCCATCATTTATATATAAAATCCAACTATTATTAAAGTTAATTATTGCGTCTTTTGCAGAGATTTCTTCATCTGTCATTTGATTTACTTGATCTTTTTCTACCATAACATTTACGGTCTTTGAATTATCAGAATCACTATCATCACTGCTATCTGAGCTTATATTTTCTGATTCAGTATTATTATCTACATTCGCTTTTTCTAGCTTATACTTAACTAAATTATATCCCATTTCAAATTTTTCGCTTCCAAATTTCATCGTTTTGTCAAAAGATACTACGCCAAGTCCCTCTTGTATCGAACGTTTTTCCATGTAATCCCCATTTTTATTCTTGTACTCTACTCTCACAGTTCGATTTGGTTTTTTTCCTATTATTTCAACTATGGTAGCTTTTATTATTTCCTTATCACCATCTGATGATATTACATTTTCACTCCAAGTTGCATCAACTTCAAGAGGAAGTCTAAGTAAAGTTAATTTATCAAATTCTGAATCCATCATAACTTCTTCTATTTTTTCTTGAATTAACTCATCATGTGTTATTATATAATTTACCGCTAGTGAAAAATCTAATGATGATTCGCCACTTGACATATCAAGAACTTCACCTGATATCTTATATATTTTCTTTGAATTAGTCTCATACACATCAAGTATAGTTAACTCTTGCATATACTCTGCAAAACCTGTATAAATCCATTTAAAATCACCTTTTGGAAGAAATCCATCAAGTTCTTTACTGTATTCATCAAGTGCCACATCAATCACTTTATTTTTTTCTCTTGGTTTTGAACATCCACTAATTAGAAGTGTAAACATGACCAAAAGACATATGTATAGTTTAATCTTTTTCATTTTTCCCCCTAAATGTTTGAAATCAACAAACTTTATTTAATTTTACCATAAATTATTAATCTATCCTATTATGTTTTACATGACAAGCTTCACTTACTAGTCATGTAAAAAAAAAGACTACCTAATCTAGGTAGTCTTAAATATTTTGAATTATAAGTTTTCATTAAATCCATTTGGTGAGTTTACAACAAGAACTTTTGTAGTCTTATTAGTAAAGTTAGCCCAGTTATGAACGTTATTTGAATCAAAATGTCCTGTATCTCCAGGGAATAGATCATGTCTTTCGCCATTAATTATAAGTGTAAGTATACCCTCTAAAACATATAAAAACTCTTCACCTTCATGTTGATATTGTTCTAAATCTGTATCTGACTCTTCCGCAGAAGGTAACAATTCTATCAATCTAGGTAATAGTATTTTATTTTCAAAATCATTTGATAAGTGATAGTGTAAAAATTGACCGTTTTCTATTTGAAATAAATCACGCTCGTATGATCTAACTACCGCTCCAGTACTCTTTTTCTTTATTGGGAAAAAGTATGATAAATCGACTTCCAATGCTCTTGAAATTTTTTCAAGCGACGTAATTGCAAGCGCTGTTAATCCTCTTTCAACTTGAGATAAAAAACCTATAGAAAGGTTTGTTAATTCACTCAATTCCTTCAAGGTCATTTTCTTTGAAAGCCTTAATTCTTTAATTTTTTCGCCTATATTATTTGACATTTCAACAACTCCCATTAATATATGAGTTCACTATATTTACTTATATTATAATATAAAGTTAGAATTTTTCATACATTTAAATTTCTATGCTTATATTTACCTTATAATAAATTCATAAATTACGTTTTACTATATATAGCATACCAATACTTATAGCAACACAAGATGTAGTTTCAGTTCAATTTATAACTATTAGACACTTAAGTATGTTACATTTTAGATATATATAACAATACTTATTTTGTATATTATATTCAAAACAGCTCAATGTATTTCATTTTATTAACATTTTTCGTCTTACTTTACTCTAAAAAATACTGAGTTCAAATTCATCTGAAATAGATTCAAGTAATTTAACACCAGCATAGCTATTTCCCTTCTTATCTAGTGCAGGTCCATATACCGCTATACCCATTTTACCAGGTACAACCGATAGAATTCCTCCACCCACACCACTTTTACTTGGGAATCCTACGTTCACAGCAAATTCACCAGACTCATCATACATACCACAAGTTGTCATAAGTGTATTTACTATTCTACATATACGTTTAGGTATCAACACTTTACCTGTCTTAATGCATTTGCCTCCACAAGCAAGTACTAATGCAATATTTGCTATATCTTCCGTAGTAGCTTCAATTGAACAATGCTTAAAATATAGGTCTACAACTTCCTCCGGATCACCTTCAATTACTCCTAGATCTTTCAAATAATAGGCCATGGCTCTATTCTTATGACCAGTTCGTTTTTCGGATAAGTAAACTTCCTCATTTATATTAATATCTGGGTTAGAAGTTAATTCCCTTATAAAATCTAATACTTTTTCTAATTTTTCATCATTATCTTTACCCTCAAATAAAGATGTTATAGCTATAGCACCTGCATTAATCATAGGATTAAAAGGTTTTTTCCACTCAGTAAATGTTTCAAGTCTAATTAGTGAATTAAAAGGATCACCTGTTGGTTCTGTGCCAACTTTAGAAAAAACTCGTTCTTCTCCATATTCCATCAAAGCAAGCATTAAAACAAGTGGCTTTGATACAGATTGAATAGTGAATTTATGATTATAATCACCCGCTAAAATTTTTGTACCATCGCACTTTATCATAGTTAAACCAAGTTTTGATGGATCCGATTTCATAAGTTCAGGTATATAACTTGCAACGTTACCTTTAGATGTATATTTACGACTATTTTCTAGCATTGATTTTATTATTTCTTCCAATTTAAACCCTCCAAGCAAATCGACTTTTATTTAAACACCAATAAGACGTTTCAACTGTAAATTTATAATAACACACTTTTTTTCAACTTAAAAGATGCTTTTCAGCAAGTAAAATAGCTTTTTTTTCATAATTAATTAACTTCCAACATTATGTTGTATTAGTGTATAATTATATTATAAAATATCTACAACAAATAATCATATTCAAGTGTATTATTACTTTAAGTAGGTTACTTATGGAGGTCACATGATACTGAACGCTTTAAAGACGTTTCTTGGAAAAATCATAATACCAAAGAACATACTTAATGACGATCTAAAAATTCTTCATATATCCGATACACCCAGCTTTATTTTTTCCGAAATTGCTAACTTAATTAGTGCTCTAGATCCTGACTACATAATTCATACTGGTGATGTTTCAGATGATGTAAAGCTCGAACTTTTTCCATGGAAAAAAGATATTTATCAAAATAACATTAAGCGATTTTCGAGTAAACTTAGTAAAGTAACTAATGCAAAACTCATCTTTTGTGTAGGAAATCATGATGACAAGGAAATACTTGATAATTACTTTGGAAGTGAAAATGTTTTTATAGGAGCAAATAGTATAACTATTGACAAAACGAAAGTTAGTTTTTCACATTATGTAGAAGAAATAGAAAAATTGGATTGTGATTTCTATCTTTTTGGACATAATACATATAGACTTAGCTCAATATCAAATGGTAAGTTTTATCTCAATGGTATACAAGGAATTAATGTAATTAATCTTAAAACGCTAGAGATAACTTCCCTAAAATATCCACTTGGGACTGATGACTCTAGACAAATGAAAAGAAAAATAGGACTTTAGGAGGTCAACATGTTAAATTTAGTTCGAAGTGGGCCAAGACAATTAATTATAGAGTGTAAAGATATAGATAAAACTTTTGATAAGCTTCTTTCTAATTTCAATATACTTTCATTTATAAAAAACGATTGTGAAAATTACAAAGATAACTATCACGAGTTAACAAAACAAGCACAAGAAAAAAAAGTGATTATTCACCTTTCTAGCGAACTTAAACCACTAATGGGCATAAATGATTTTGAAAGCACATTACTTACAAATCACGAGATAGATTATGTTTTGATCAATATTCTTAACAATTTTGATTCATATGGGATAATCAAAACTAGATTAACTCCAAAACTGATAGTTATGAAGTCAATTGGTAATTTTGAACTTTTCTTTAAGTCTGTAAAAAATGATATAAATGCAACTGAAGACTCTACATACAATATGTTTGACAAGCACTCATCAGGTACTTTTATTGCTTTTTCAAATACATCAATAAATTATCCCGTTGCATTTTCAGACCTTAATAGCAAAATTCTATATACTGAGGATGACTACACCGATGTTATAAAGATCCTTAGAACTAGAAACTTAAAGTATCTTAATGCAGGTGTAAATAATCAAGATTGGTATGAGCTTAAAATTAAGATTTATGACTCACACGGGCATTTTGATCTTCATTACAAAAGACTTATGTATGTCCTTGATAAATTAGACTATGGTCTTGTTCTTGGTGAATCTTGGGGAACCGATGCTGCACTAGTTTTCTTATCAGTTGGTATATAC
>JBARWW010000418.1:0-6849 GCA_049647005.1 Acidaminobacteraceae bacterium
AGTACAATGATATTATAAAAGTTAGCGGTATGATTGATATTGAGGCGTTTGTACGAGAAAATTCAAGTATATTTTATAAATTTGTAGATGTAGTGGAAGATGCTGATGCTCTCGTTAATTTCAATGATGAAGATTTTTCGGTACATCAAGCAATATATGGTTTCAAAAAAAGAAATAATGTTATAAAGATACTTGATAGAATTGAGAATTCTACAAAGGAAGATTATGATGATGATGAAACGGTTTATATTATTACTCTTAATGAAATTTCATGCGAACTAATGGTTCTTTGCGAAAAATTAGAATTAGAGTGCGTAAGTAAGGTGGATCTTGATATATTTAAAGAAAAAATAGAAGCTATACTTGAAGGTAATATAGTTCATATTAAAGATGAGTTACTAACTATGGATCAATTATTGTAGTCTTTTACTTACTTTAGTAATATTACCAAAATATTAAGAATTTCATTATTTCTTGAATTATTTAAAAAATCAGATATAATGATTAAATAAAGAAATAGCTATGTGCTATAGTTATTTTATACGAAATAATTACTTATACATGTTTTAAAAATTTGTAATGAGGTATTGGTAATATATAGGATTATATTACTTGGTTTGAAAGGAGAAGCATAAAAAAATGGAGAAAACAGTGTCCGATATGCCCGACGTCGTCCCCGATGAGTCGGTTCAGAATTTTGGTTATGAAGCTATTGATATTCTAAATATGAATGGAGTTATAAGTGATTTAAAAAAACTTATAGATAGCCACGATGATCCGTCTCATCAGTTAACGGAATACTTAAATAAGGTTGAAAAGAAAATTGATATTGTTTCTAAAAACGAGCTTTTAAATGTTGATAAAGGACAAGTTAAAATGCTAATAGAGAAACATCCCTTCTTTAAGAATCCCAACACGTACGCGATTAGACTAATCACAATAATGAAATATATTAAGAAAAAAGGAACTAATATAAATGTTCCTGATATGGATTTACTTGTTGATGAGATAATCATGAGCATTAATGGAGTAACAAAAGTTGGTTATGGAAAATATAGTAGAATTAAATAATATACTAAAAGACTAATGTTTAACATTAGTCTTTTTTATGTGAATTTTTAGCAATATAGCCATAAGTATAGCCATAAGTTTGCTTGTTTAAAAAACAATACTATTAAAGTATTGTTTTTTAACTTAAAATATAAAGAGAAGATAAAAAATATGAAATATAGATTTATTTTTTAAAAATATAAATGTAGGTGACTATGGATAAAATAATGGAAAATATACTAGAAGCTATAGACGAACAAGTAAAAGAAAATAATAATGAGCTAAAACTTTTTAAAGTGATCTTACTAGTTTTTTATATTTACCATGGCGAAAGTCATAGTGATATAAATCCTAAAAATAAACTTTATAAAATTTCAGCAAAAGATAGACTTGTAATAAAAAACGAAATTTTAAGTCATAATTTTTTAAATCAAAATATAGAACTATATAAACTAGGATTAAAGTTTGATAAGTTGATGGATACAAATAATAGAGTTAAGACTGGAAGTTTTTATACACCAGAAGATCTTGCTATGGGAATTGTTAAAGTTACTATATCAGACTATTTCAAATCCAAAAATGAAGATTTGTATAAGTTCTTTAGACAAGTTGATATTCCTTTAAATTCTGAATTAGACCTGCTTACCACAGCATATAATGAGCTATGTAAATTGAATGTAGTTGATTTATCATGTGGAACAGGTATGTTTTTGCTATCTTTTATTAACCTAATAATAGAAGTTAGAATTAATATAGAAAACCTCAGAGCGAAATTAGGTGTAGATTTGACCTGTGATCTAGGCGTTTTTAATGTTGATAAAGTCTATGGATTTGATATACAAAGTAATCCTCTAAATATACTTAAGTTATCTATAGTTGATCTAGTTATGAGACATGATTTTCTAATAAGTAAAAATCTAAGTATAAGCTGTTATGACACTCTAAAGGCTAGCAACTCTAAAATTTTGTCGAATGAATCTATAAAATGTGGATTTGATATTGTCTTTGGAAATCCTCCTTATATAGGAGAAAAGAGCAATAAAGAATTATTTAATGATATAAAAAAAAGCAAATTTGGTTCTATCTACTATGAAGGAAAAATGGACTACTTTTACTATTTTATATATAAAGGCATAAGTTTGTTAAAAGAAGATGGTGTGCTTGGTTATATTACGACTAATTATTTTGTCTCAGCTGATGGTGCTCTTAATCTTAGAATGTATCTGAAATCACAATGTACATTTTTGACTATAGTAAATTTTAACGATTTGATACTATTCCCATCTGCACCAGGTCAGCATAATATGATATTTACTTTAAGGAAAAAAATAGATGAATCTAAAAATACAAATGTTGTTGTTGTCAGCCGTGATGAGTCAAAGCGAGATTACAATGTTCTGAGGAACATAAAAAACTTTGGATACTATATAAATGAGAATATGCTTTATGATGAAAATGGTAAAATAACACTTATGAAGGACATATCATACCATGATATAATTAGTCTTATAATAGATAAAAGCAATATGAAAATAGATGATTTTATATCTGTTAAACAAGGAATTGTAAGTGGAGCAGATAAAGTAAGTAAATTAATGCTTGAAAGGAAGCTCTCAAAAGATGTGATAGATACTTATAATATGAAAAAAGATGATCCTATATTTGTTATTGATTCACTTGATAAGATTGATATTGAAGATGATTTTATAAAACCATTTTATAAAAATAGCTGTATTGACACTTATTTTATAGATAGCTACAGTGATAAATATATTGTATATATAAATGAAAAGATTGATGGATTTGAAAGCAAATATCCTAAAGCATTTAAACATCTAAAAAAGTATAAAGAAGTTTTAAGTGCTCGTAGGGAAGTCCAAAATGGAATGAAGCCATGGTATCTTCTTCAATGGGGACGTAGTGAAGATGTGTTTTCAAAAGAACGTATAGTTGTTCCACAAAGATCAAGTCGCAATAAATTTGCACTTGCTTGTAAAGATTTTTACGGGAGTGCCGACATATATTACTTGTATATCAATAATGATATGGGACTAAATGAATCAGATCTTAACTACTATCTTCTTGGAATTCTCAACTCGAAATTATATTATTTTTGGCTCTATAATATGGGTAAGAGAAAGGGGAATTTGTTGGAATTATATTCTAAACCAATATCTCAAATTCCATTCTATTTAAATTCCGACGGTGATTTATATAAAAATATCGTAGAATTAGTTAGAGAAATCTTTAAAATACATGAATTGTTGATTGAAGTAAATGAAAAAAATATAGAAAAAGATCTAATAAAGATAAAAATTGATAAATTGATATATGAAGCCTATAAGATAGATGATGTAAAGGTTCTAATGATAGAGGATTTGTTTCAAGTGAATGTTGGTATGAAAACTTAAGCATTATTTAATTTAAATATGCATATATTATTTATAAATGATATAATTTAAAAAATATAAAATTGAATTATCGGGGGATATATGAATAAGTATATTAAATACATTGTGCTCGTCATCCTTATTTCAGCTATTATAAGTTACTTATCGTTTTTTAGAACGGAAGTTACTTTAGATGGTGGAGTCGAGTATGCAGGTGAAATAGTAAGTTCGGATATATCTATTGAAGAAGATTATATATCCATATCTTCATTTGCTGAACCAATTATAGAAAATCATTGGATTGCAGAAAATGAAGTTGTGTTAAAAGCAAAGCATGAAAGTGAGGGATTATCGAATTATAAATTTAACAGTGTAGATATAAATTTGGAAAAATTAGATGTTGATCTTGAATCGTTAACTATCGAAGGAGTAACTTACGATGTTGTATATCGATTAAGAGCATATGACCTTATATTATCTAAAGCGAATGATGACTATACTGATTTATATATTTTTAAGCAAGAAAAATTATCGCGTATTGGAACGTTAAAAAATATGGATAAGAAACCATTGATAGTTTCAAAGAATTTTAGTAAAGTGCTATATTTAGATAAAGATAGTCAGATAAACACATATAGTATATTGAATTCAAAACGAAGAAGTTCAATTGTTAAATTTGAAAGTGATTCATCACTTGATTTCTTTAAGCAATTTAGCATTTCAAATGATGGAGGTTTTTTCTCTTATAGTTTGCTAAGTGATAACTTTAGTGAAAGCTCTTTCTCTATTTATGGAGCTGACTCAGGGAAGTTATATGCAAAAGATATAATAGGAGTTACTCCTAAATTTTCAACTCTTTCAAATAAAGTTGCATTCTTTTATTCAGGAGACGTAACTTCAAATATATTGTCAAAATCAAGGGTTGGAGTGTTAAACTTAAAATCAAAAAAAATAATTTATTATGATAGAACTGATGAAGGTGAAATATACTTTGGGAATCCGAGGTGGACTAAAGATAATGAGAAGGTTATATTTACAAGCACAATAAATGATGAAAATTATATCAATATTTTAGATATAACAAAGATGGTAAAACTTAAGTATAGTGTATTATTGGTTGAATTAGATAATAATCTGCAAGTTATAGGCAATAAAGTTTACTGGACTACAAAGGATAAGGGGGAAGAAAAGCTTTCTATACTTGGAACAACAGGAAAATCACCTATCTATGTTGAAAAACTTAGGATGATAAATGAGAGTGACGAAAATTACATTATCTCATCCGGAGATGATGTTTATGTAATTCAAGGAAATTATCTACTAATAGTAAGTGGAGAAGTAATAAAACAAGTTGCTTATATAGATGAATATTCAAGGGTGTTATCGATATCTTCTGGTGGAGAGCATATGCTTGTAGAAAAAAATGTTGATGGAAATATAGAAATTAAAGTATATACAATTAAATAAAAGTATGTACAATTAAGTAAATTGTAATTATAAAAATGCGATGTAACGATACAATCGTATTTTTATGCCTGAAATCAGATTTACAATGGGTACAATTAATAGTATAATTTGTATTAATTAAGGGACATAAAAATCCTAGTAAATCAATAAAAGTGAGGGATTACAATGAAAAAAATAAGTGTGTCACAAATTGCTATGTGTGGAGTAATGGCTGCTCTAGTAGCGATAGGAACAAGTGTAATTAGAGTTCCTATAAATGTTACTGGCGGATATGTTCATCTAGGTGATAGTTTGGTATATATATCTGGTATTCTATTTGGGCCTATATTTGGTGGTATTTCCGCAGCTCTTGGGTCGTTTATAGCTGATATGCTTGGCTATCCATTATATGCAGTTCCAACTTTCATAATTAAAGGCTTAGATGCTTTTGTTGTTGGTGCAATATATATGAAGACTGGAGCTAAAACGAACAATATGACTAAAAAAATTATATCTTATATAGTTGCATTTTTAGCCGGTGGCGTAGTAATGGTAAGTGGATATTATATATTTGAAAGCTATATGTATGGCTTTCAGACAGCAATTCTTGCAGTTATACCAAATGTTATACAAGCTGTTGTTGGTGGACTTTTAGGACTACCATTATTTTTAGCTATGGAAAGAAGTGGCATGATGAAAACATTAAAAAAAAGCTTTGTCTCAAAATAAGAATTTAAGTTCGATATAAACTAGCAATTTGTGTAGTTTATATCTTTTTTTGAATTTTATATAATTGCATCTAAAGTAGAATATTCATAAATAGTTATTTATAAATTGTGAATCATAATTTATAAAATGCGATTTATGTTAATATTGTATAAAGCTACTTATAATGTTAAAATGGATTGTTGATTTACTTCTATGGGACTTACAATAAAATAGGTTTATATATAACTTCATAGAATTTTTGCTATTATATATAACCACTACTAAGAGGTGTTAGATGAAAAAAGTAACGTTATTATTTATGTTGTTAATTACAATGTTCTCTGCGGTTTCTTTTGCGGATAATGAAGAATTTGATTTTATTTCATATTCAGAAAAGGCTATTATTATATTTGTAGATAATCAAGGTTCAGATCCGACTGAAGTTTATGATATGGAGCAAAAGGTTGTTCTGAAAGTAACTAGTGGTGAATATAAAGGTGAAATATTTGAAATCTCAAATTTTCTATCAGGAAGCTATGTTTATGACATACCTGTAAAAAAAGATGATAAAGTTATTGTACAGATAGAAAAATATACAGATGGAAGTCTTGTGGTGAACGTTACAGATCATGTAAGAGATACCTATATTTATTTATTAGTTGCATTATTTTTCGTATCACTTATATTGGTCGGTAAGATAAAAGGTTTCAAAACAGTTATAACAATTGTATTTACTATGCTTATGATATTTAAAGTTTTACTACCATTATTCTTAAAAGGATATAATCCAATTATACTTACAGTTCTTGTTGCTATTCTTATAGCTGTTTTTACTATACTGTTTGTATCGGGTGTAAATAAAAAAAGTGCTGCAGCTATTATAGGAACTATGCTTGGTGTAGTTATTGCGGGATTCTTGGCATTTTTAGTTGGTTCAAAGGTAAAACTTACAGGTCTTTCTTCGGAAGAAGCAGCAATGCTTTTATTTATACCGCAAGATGTAGAGTTTAACTTTAAGGAGCTTTTATTCTCTGGTATATTACTTGGTTCTCTTGGAGCTGTTATGGACGTTGCTATGTCGATTGCATCTTCGATTGAAGAGATTCATAAGGCTGATCCTAAAAGATCTATGGGTAAGTTATTTAACTCAGGTATGGAGATTGGAAAAGATATAATGGGAACTATGTCAAATACACTTATATTAGCGTATACAGGTAGTTCGATTCCACTGCTACTTATATTTATGTCATATGAT
>JBARWW010000419.1:0-1778 GCA_049647005.1 Acidaminobacteraceae bacterium
TTATATACATTTAATTATTTTCTATAAATACAAGCTCTATCTTAACCAACACTTGCCTCAATTGATTTATCTTCTACATTTCTATTATTATATAAAAATATTCCTATTCCAACTAATATAAACATTATACCAAAAGCTTGCTTTATTGTTATTGATTCATTAAGTATGAAGTAAGATAAAAGAACTGCACCTATTGTCTCCCCCATAATACTCATTGAAATAACTGTTGTGCTAAGCCATTTAAGTAGCCAGTTAAATGTAAACTGACCAAGTATAGTTGCAACAAATGCAAGCCCAATAAATAACTGCCATGTTTTAAGTGGATAATTAGTGAACGATGCCCCCTGAACATAAGCGTATATAGCTAAGAATATAGAACTGCTCACATATCCTATTAAAGAATATGATATTACAGATAAATTTTTTCTTAGATGTTGGCCTGTAAAAAAGTATGCGGTTATTATGCCCGCTGCTATAAATGCAAGTAGGTCTCCAAATAGTGCTTCATTACTTATCTGGAAATCGCCCCAACCTATAATCATACTTCCCACTATTGCAATAAATGAACCAAAAATCGCCTTTTTAGCAATACGTTCTTTAAATATAAAAAATCCACCAACTATTGAAAATAAGGGCTGTAGAGTTACTATAACAATTGAACTCGCTACAGATGTATACTTAAGAGACTCAAACCAAAGCACATAGTGCATAGATAAAAACACACCTGATAATGCTCCTATTAACCAATCTTTTTTTGATAATGACTTTAATTCTGACTTTGCGCTTTTATTAAATATAAGGAAAGGCATTAACATTATAGCAGTAAAAAACAACCTATAAAATGCTACTATTGCTGAAGGTGCATCCGCAAGACGCACAAAGATAGCAGATGTTGAAAGTGCAAATACTCCAATAAATAATGCTATATACGGCGTAACTTTTGATTTCATAATTAGACTCCTTTAAAATACATATTAAATATTTATTAGCGTTATCATTTGAAATTTCTGGATCTGAATCTTCAACTCTAAGTTGTTCATCCACTAAATCATAAACGAGATTAATCGATTCTTCAATAGAAAAGTATCTTGGCTCCATTTGTGGATTAGAAAAATATCTAAAATCATATATTGTTTCTGACATACGTTTTATAAGTGCATTTGCTTTATTATGACAAATTGCTCTAATAAATTTTAACATAGTTGATTCTTTCACGCAATCTGATAAGTAAGAGAAGATATGAAAAAAGCCGATTCAAAAAATCAAATCAGCTTTTCATCTACATACAATTTTATATATTCTACTTATCTTTAACTTTAGACTTTATAACTTTGTATCCAAGTGCAGTGATAGCATTTTCAACGTCTTTTATTGCTATTATTTCATCATCAAAATCAAATTTTGCCCTACTTGAGTTAAATAGAATTTCTACACTTGTCTTTTCTATACCACTTAAAGCTTTTGTTGCATTTTCAATCTTTTGTACACACGATGGGCAAGCTAATGCCTCTAGTTGGATAGTAGCTTTTTTCATTTTATTCACTCCTTTTAGTTTAAGTTAATTTAAGTTTTCTATTTATTCTATATTTGTTTTATGGCTTTTAATCTCTTAATTTATAACGAAGAAGTCTCATACCATTTAATATAACAACTAATATACTTCCTTCATGTACGAGCATTCCAATTGACATGTTCATCCACTCGCTAAAGAATACACCTGCAAGTAAAAATAATACTACTCCAACTGCTATGACTATGTTTTGAATCATGTTACTTGC
>JBARWW010000420.1:0-5029 GCA_049647005.1 Acidaminobacteraceae bacterium
CCAAGAACTGCAGCTAAAGTTTGAATTGCAACTCTAACTATGTTGTTCTCTGGTTGCTGAGCCGTAAGCGTTGATCCACCAGTTTGAGTATGGAATTTAAGAGCCATTGATTTAGGATCTTTCGCTCCAAATCTTTCTTTCATGATTCTAGCCCATAGTCTTCTAGCAGCTCTATATTTAGAAACTTCTTCTAATAAGTCATTATGTGCATTAAAGAAGAATGATAATCTTGGTGCAAATGTATCTACGTCAAGTCCAGCTTTAATTGCTGATTCAACATAAGCGATACCATTAGCAAGAGTAAATCCAACTTCTTGAGAAGCAGTTGATCCAGCTTCTCTAATGTGGTAACCCGAGATACTGATCGTATTCCAAAGTGGAACGTCTTTTGAGCAATACTCAAATATATTTGTAATAAGTCTCATTGAAGGTTGTGTAGGGAAAATATAAGTTCCTCTAGCGATGTATTCTTTTAAAATATCATTTTGAATAGTTCCTCTTAATTTTTCAGAAGAAACGCCTTGCTTTTCAGCAACTGCAATATACATTGCAAGTAATACTGAAGCCGGAGCGTTGATCGTCATAGAAGTAGAAACTTTATCTAGTGGAATTCCTGCAAATAAAATTTCCATATCAGCAAGTGAATCGATTGCAACTCCAACCTTTCCAACTTCACCTTGAGCTAATTCATGATCTGAGTCATAACCAATTTGAGTTGGTAAGTCAAATGCTACAGATAATCCACCTGAACCTTGCTCAACAAGATACTTATATCTTTTGTTTGATTCTTCTGCTGTTGCAAAACCAGCATACATTCTCATAGTCCAAAGTCTACCTCTATAAAGAGTAGGCTGAACACCTCTAGTGAATGGGAAACTTCCTGGCATACCTAAATCTGCGTCATAATCAGAAGTAGCTACATCTTCTGGAGTATAAAGTCTATTAACAACTTCACCTGAACCCGAATAAAATACCGATTTTCTTTCTGGTCTCTTTTCAAGAGATTTTTCAACACTTGCATTAAATTTTTTATTTTGCTCTTTAACTAAAGCTAACTTTTCATTTTCAAACATTAAGTCTTCCTCCCTTGGAACTCTTCTCATTAATACTCATTGTAAAAACCATAATCCATTTGAAATTAGTTGATTGCATCCTAAATATATTTGTTTGCTTTAAGTAAATATATATAAATATAAAATTTGATTAACACACACCAAACAAAGTAATTATTATACACAAACTACATATTTTAGGCTCTATATGTAAACAAAAACGAGTCAATACGGCTTAAATTAAGCTTTGTATTTAACTCGTTATATTTCGTTCTGCAGTAGAAGGTTATTCTACCACCACAAAAAACTAAAGCCAAACTAACCTTATGGGTTCAATCTGAAGTATTAAATTTATATTTTTGGAAATTAATAAACTGTTTAATTTATTTTATATCTTTTTTAAATGTAATAAAACAAACTATATAGTCTTATTATTTCCTCTCTATTAAATTAATGTATATACTTGTCCCTTAACATACATTAATTGTAACCTAAATCCGTTTATCAAAGTGATACAATCTTTTACGAGTTTTTTTATGAATGATTCATAGCATATGCAAGTAAAATTTCACTCTTTAATAATATCACTAGATCTTTGTTTTGTACAGTCCACAATTAAGGTTTTTGAATGCCTTTAATTGTATTATCGTATGCATAAATACCATTTTCAAATTTTTTTTAAAGTGGTTTTCTTGCTACTTTTGATAAGATTGCAGCTTCCGAAACTTTTCTCGCAACATTAATTGCAATTCTACTGTCAAATGGTAATGGCAGTATCATATCAACACTAAGTTCTTTGTCTTCGAGAACATTTGCAATTGCTAGTGCTGCAGCAATTTTCATTTCTTCATTAATATCGCTTGCACGAACATCAAGTGCACCTCTAAATATACCTGGGAATGCAAGCACATTATTGATTTGATTATCATAGTCACTTCTACCAGTTCCTACAATAAAAGCTCCACCTTTTTTTGCCTCATCAGGTGTTATTTCAGGATTTGGATTTGCCATAGCAAATACCATTGATTTATCTGCCATAGTAGAAACCATATCAGCTGTTAATACATTTGGCGCTGACACTCCTATAAATACATCTTTATTTACAATCACATCTTTTAAAAGACCAGATTCATTATCTTTATTAGTTACTTTAGCCATTTCTCTTTGTGCTACGTTAATTGAGTCATCAGATTCAAGAATTACACCTTGACGATCACATAAAACCACATTATTAACTCCAAGCTTTAAAAGAAGTTTTGTAATTGCAATACCAGCTGATCCAGCTCCGTTAACAACTACATTAAGTGATGACAATTCTTTCTGTGCAACTTTACTACCATTGATTACAGCAGCTGCTACAACAATAGCTGTTCCATGTTGATCATCGTGAAAAACTGGTATATCAAGTTCTTCTTTTAGTCTACGTTCTATTTCAAAACAACGTGGAGCTGCAATATCTTCAAGATTTATACCACCAAATACTGGTTCAAGTAATTTTACTGTTCTTATGATTTCTTCTACATCTGTTGTTTTAAGACATATTGGAAATGCATCAACATTTGCAAACTCTTTAAAGAGAACTGCTTTCCCTTCCATAACTGGAATAGCCGCTTCTGGTCCGATATCACCAAGACCAAGAACTGCAGTACCATCACTTATAACTGCAACCATGTTGCCTTTCATAGTATATTTATAAACTAATTCTTTATCGCGATGAATCTCACGACACGGTTCTGCTACACCAGGTGTATAAGCTATGCTAAGATCGTCTTTCGTCTCAACTTTCACCTTACTGGCAACACTTATCTTTCCTTTGTTCTTCTCATGCATTTCTAAAGATAATTTGTTATAATCCATAATCAGTCTCCTTTTTACTCTAAAGATAAAACGAATTTTTTTTCATTTAAAGTATATATAATTCGCTTTTTCCTTTAGAATATCATACTTTTTCTTCGATGTAATTACTTCTGGATTTTTTTTTATGTCTATAACGCACTTTTTTATTTTTGAATTACTTTTTCATAGATCCAGTAGCTAAAAATCTTTCATGCCACGAAAGCGCTTCTCCAATTACATGTGGTGTATGAATATGTTTACCTTGCTCTGCTCTTGTAAGGTAATCCATTAACTCCTCTTTGTAACTTGGGTGTGCACAATTTTTTATAATTTCACGAGCTCTCTCTCTTGGAGAAAGACCACGTAAGTCTGCAAGACCTTGTTCTGTAACAATAATATTTACATCATGCTCTGTATGATCTATGTGAGATGCAAATGGAACAATCGAAGAAATATCACCATTTTTTGCAACTGAAACAGTTGTAAACATTGAGATATAAGCATTTCTTGTAAAGTCACCTGATCCACCAATACCATTCATCATTCTTGAACCCATGATATTTGTAGAGTTAACATTACCGAATATATCAACTTCAATAGCAGTATTCATAGCTATTACACCAATTCTTCTTGCGATTTCTGGATGATTACTAATCTCCATAGGTCTAAGAATACAATGCTTTGAATATTTTTCTATATTATCATGCAGTCTTACTAAACCTTCTTCCGAAGGTGTAAACGCAGTTCCTGATGCTATAGTTACTTTACCAGAATCAATTAAGTCAAACATCGAATCTTGAATAACTTCAGTGTAGCAAGTTAAATCTTCAAATTCAGACTCTACAAGTCCGCCTAGAACAGCATTTGCAACTGAACCAACACCTGATTGAAGTGGTAATAAGTTAGCAGGTAATCTTCCAGCTGCTACTTCTTCGGTAAAGAATTTGATAATATGCTTTGAAATAGCCTTAGAATCTTCATCAACTGCACCAAGTGGTCTAACTTTATCACTTACATTTGACTCAACAATTGCAGCAATTTTATTTGGATCACAAGGTATAAATGTTGTTCCAATTCTATCAGATGGTTTTTCTAGTGGAATTGGTTTTCTAAAAGGTGGTTTCTCTGTCATATATATATCATGAATACCTTCAAGCTCCATTGGCTGAACTGTATTAATTTCAATAATTACTATATCAGCATTTTTTATAGCCTGTGGTGATATACCAACAGATGTAGTTGGAACAATTCCACCATCTTCAGTTATACAAAGTGCTTCTATTATAGCAACATCAACATTGCCGTAAAATCCATAGTCTAAATCCTGAGCCATGTGAGATAAATGTTGATCAGCATATTTCACTGTACCTGCATTTATAGCGTTTCTCATATCTGCTTGAGTTTGATATGGGAATCTACTGTTTATAAGACCTGCTCTTGTAAGTGCACCATCAAGTTCATCTCCAACAGATGCTCCAGTTATAAGATTAATTTTTCTCTTATCTCCTGACTCTGCAAGTTTTGCTAAAGCAAGTGGTACCATTTTAGGGTAACCAGAAGGAGTAAACCCACTAGTTGCTACAGTCATGCCATCTTTGATTAACTTTGCAGCATCATCAGCACTCATAATTTTACTTTTTAAGCTATCCATCCTAATTCTATCTATAAAAGTCATATAATCCTCCTAGATTTTTTTTCATTAATTTTCAATGTGAGGTAAAAATATAGAAAAAAAGAGTCAGATATCAATCAAATAAAAGCATGCTAAAGCAAACGCTAGTATCTTAGATATCTAACTCCCAATCTTCACTGTGTGGTAAGAAGGTCATTCTCACCATGTGATAATCCGTTAAATATTATAATTCTTCATTTAAATTTATTTGACGATATTTCTCGCCACAAGTTCTAAGAGCTGATATTAGGGCTTTCTTTGCCGAACCCAAGTAACTTCTCTCAAACTCTGCTTCAATTGGTTCTAGTTCATTAATGTTTCCACCAATCACTATTTGTTTTACAAATTCTCTTGCTAAAGTAGTTACCAAAGTACAATCTACTTCTTTGATCTCACCGGTTTTTTTATCTACGATAAGAGCAACACCTACTATAGTGTAGAGTTCTGCCGCCGTTATACCCTGCGGAAG
>JBARWW010000421.1:0-2165 GCA_049647005.1 Acidaminobacteraceae bacterium
CTGTGAATAACTCAGGAAGAAATATATTACTTAAAGATATATTGGAAAAAGATGTTGATGAAAAATTATATTTAGGGGAAGATTTATCAAAGTGGGAATACATGAAAGGTTCTAAAAAAATTGAGAGAACTCATAAAGATGGACATGAATATGTATTTGCAGAAGGAAAGATTGCATTTCCTGATCATATTGACAGAGCATCGAGAACGATGTTAACTAGTGAATCATCAAGAAATAGAAGTACACATGTAATTAGAGATCCACAGACGAATAGATTGAGAACACTTACACCGATTGAATGTGAACGATTAAATGGATTTCCAGATAACTGGACAAATACAGGAATGTCTAATAGATTTAGGTATTTTTGTATGGGAAATGCTTTAGTTGTAGATTTAGTTAAAATAATAGGTAGTAAAATAGCAGAATTATAATTGATTTTAACTTGAATAGCTTTTGATGGAAAAGTATTTAATCCAGCAAAAGTTATTTTTTTATTATTGAATAAGTATTAGCGATAATTTTTCAAAAAAGTTTTATATCAATCAAAAAATGGCGCAAAAGCGATTTTCAAAATTAAAGACTTTTATTTATCTAAGAATCAACATCCACTTCTTCAAACTCTTCATCAAAAAATTCTCTAACATCCATATTCAAAGCAATACATATCTTAACTATAGTATCAAGTCTAGGACTTTACTTTTATTAACGGAAAAACGTTGTTGTGTGTCTAAAAAATAAAAAACTTGTGAATTAAATTCACAAGCCATTAGTTATAATATTATTCATTAAATACTTTAGCAGTATCAATGAGTATTTTAAGTTGTTTAGAATCTAGTGTTGCTAATTGAATATTGAGTATTTCGATTAGTTCTTTTGGCGTTTCTTCTGTTTCTTCATTAAAAAAATCATGTAACGATATATTTAAAGCATCACATAGATATGTTATCGACTCAATTGTTGGATTTTTAGAACCAAGTTCAATTTGTCTTACAAAACTTTGAGAAAGTCCTGAAAGATTTGCAAGTTTATTTACAGTGTAACCTTTTTGAGTTCTAAGATATGTGATTCGCTCTGCTACGTTCATATAAGCCTCCATAAATATTAATACTATAGTTCTAACTTAACATAATTTTTTGCGAAGTATTACAACTATAGTATTGACAATTTAGAACTATAGTTGTACAGTTGATTACATAGTTAATACTAAAAAGTTAATATTTTGAACTTCCACCAAAAAACAAAAAAACTTACAGATTCCTCTGCAAGCTAATTTTGACTCTTTAGTTGTTTTACCATTGTATTTATAAGTTTGATGTTTTCTGCGCTTAGTCCCTTGGTTGAGATACTGTTTGAAGTGTTTAGTTTGATAGCAGCTTCTGGGTTTTTTATATGAGATTTACCCAGTAGGTAATCAAGAGATACCTCAAAGAAGTCTGATAGCTTTTCAAGTGTCTCAAGTTCGGGTATTTGTTTATTTTTTTCGTACCTTGATATGGAGCTTTTGTTTAGGTAGAAAAAGTTTGCTAACTCCTGCTGAGTTAAGCACTTATCTAGTCTAAGCTCTTTTACTCGTTCACCAAATGTAGACATAAATCACCTCAATTACATTATAAGGTCTGTTGCCTTTGAAACAACTTAAGTTGCGCCTTGAGAAACATTTTTCTTGACATATATAGGTAATTTGATATTATATAGGCGTAGGTTGCGCCGCGCGCAACTTGTGTGAGAGCATATATATGCTCATTGGTCTTTTTTAATCATAAAAAGTCATACGAACCCAAAAAAACTTTATATAAGCATACCAATCTTAAACAAGCTATGCTTATAGAGTTTTTAGTTTAAGCAGATTCTTTAGATATGGATAATAATAGCTAAAAACTATAAGCTTACTTGAATTATACTTAAGAGGAAAAAGGGCTAATGTTTTTGAAATTTTGCTTAAGTCATACGAAGTTAAAGTCATCTCTTGTATAACCTTCATAAGAAGTAAATCAACTTTATAATTGCATATAACCCATAAATTACTTATCTTCATAGTTTTCTAGTTTCTTTGACATTATCCTATTATCCTTTCAACCTTATAGTAACCCTTTTAATTATAAGGCAAAGCGCCCTTAAATCAAAGCTAAAACGTTGAAGCAGTTTTGAGGAGAGCTAGTATG
>JBARWW010000422.1:0-6798 GCA_049647005.1 Acidaminobacteraceae bacterium
CTACAACTCCTGGTCTTTTAGATTCTATAAATTATAAAATCGGAGATGTTGTAAATGTAGGAGACCACGTTGCCACTCTTGAAAATAATGACCTAGACTATCAGATACAACTTGCAACTACGAGTAAAACTATTGCAAGTACAAATTTAGAAAAAGGGACTTCTCCCCTTCGAACTGAAGAACTCATTATTTTACAAAACAAATTATCAGCTGCAAAATCAAATGAAATTATACTTAAAAATTCACTTGCCTCTACTCGCCTTTCAAAGAAAGAGCTAGAAAATCAAGTGTCCATAAATCTTGATATACTAAGTGAACTTGAAACAAGTCATGAAAGTAATAAGTTATTATATGCGGATGGTGCTATTAGTAAACAAGCTTTAGATAAAAGTTTGCTAAACTTTACTAATCAAGAAAAGAAATATGATAGTGCAAAACTTGCTACTCATAAATTAGATGAAGAGTTAACTTCTATTAATTCTAGAATTGACATTGTAAAGTTAGAAGCAGATTCAATCTCTCAAAATATTCAGATGGCTACAAGTGGATTAAGTGATTATGATAAAACTATTGCAATTACAAGTCTTGAAAATGCAGATATTAGTGAGCAACGCTTGCTTAGCCTTGCAGATAGTAGAAATATTCGCTCTAAACAATCTGGCATAATCGAAAATATAAATTATGATCTAGGAGACTATATTACACCTGGTATGCCTATTATGACTCTTTATAATGATAAAGAAATTAAGGTTAAGATCTATGTGCATGAAAGTAATCTTCCAAATATCAAGATAGGAGATACTCTCAATGTTTCACTTGCTAGTAACAGCGAGCTTAATATAGATGGTCAGGTTACATATATTGCAAGGGACGCTATGTTTACACCATTTAATATAGTTACTGTAGAGGATCGCGAAAGACTTGTTTATGAGGTAGAACTTTCACTTAAAAAACCTGACTATTTACATCCTGGTATGCTTTTACAAGTTGAGATAAAAGATGGTGAGAGAGATGAGTGAAATAGTAATAGAAATTAATAATTTAAAGAAAACTTTTGGCGACTTTACGGCTGTAAATGGAATTTCTTTTGATATTAAAAAAGGAGAAATTTTCGGCTTACTTGGCCCAAATGGTTCTGGTAAATCAACTACTATCAGGATGATATGTGGTGTTATTACACCAACTGAAGGTAGTGGAAATATTTTTGGATATAATCTTTTAAAAGATACTGAAGCAATCAAAAGTCGCATAGGTTATATGTCGCAACATTTTAGCTTATATGGTGATTTAACAGTACTTGAAAACATTTATTTTTATGGCAAAATTTTCGGTATGAAGAAATCGGAAATTGCTACAAAATCTATTGATCTAATAAAAATGGCTGCACTTGTTGGCAAAGAAAAAGCCTTAGCTAGAACTCTTTCTGGTGGACAAAAACAAAGGCTTGCTCTTTCTTGCGCCTTAATCCATGACCCTATACTTCTAGTACTTGACGAACCAACTGCTGGTGTTGATCCTGTGTCTAGGCGTGCATTTTGGGAAGCGATTGTAAGGCTATCAACTGAAGGTGTTACTATCTTTGTTACAACGCATTACATGGATGAAGCTGAAGTTTGTGATAGGATAGGCTTTATATCAAAAGGTGATATAATCTCTATTGATACTCCGATGGGGCATTACAAGAGGACTGGTTTAACAAATTTAGAGGATATATTTATCGCTCATCAATTAGAAAATACCGATACATCAGAAATCTTATCATATATGGATATGAAGGCAAAAATTCGAGGTGATAAGAATGAATAATTTCAAATTTTACCGCGTATGGACTATAACAGAAAAAGAATTTATACACATAAAACGTGATAAGCCAAGCCTTGTTATATCTTTTTTTCTACCTATAATAATGCTTATGATCTTTGGATTTGCAGTAAATAGCGATGTAAATAACGTGCCTCTTTCAATCTATAACGGAGATAACACTGAGATAAGTCGAGACTTAGTTTCAGCCTATGTAAACTCTGATTACTTTGATGATTACTCAAGAGTACACTCAGTTACAGAAGTTGAAAATTTGATAAAATCTGGTGATGTTAAAGTTGGTCTAATCATACCACCTGGTTTTTCAAAAAAAATATATAGAAAAGATTCTTCAGAAATTCAGATACTAATAGATGGTTCTGATCCAACTATAGCAAGAACTGCTGTTAATTTCGCAGTACAAATTGCTAGTAACCACAATATAAAGCTAGCACCCGTTAAAATAGTATCATCAGGAATTACCCCAAAACCAATGGTTCTATATAATCCTACACTTGATAGTGTTAAATTCAATATTCCCGGTGTTGTTGGTTTAATACTTCAAAACATAACTATTATTCTTACTGCACTTGCTATGGTACGCGAAAAAGAACTTGGTACTATTGAGCAACTTATTATGACTCCTATTACTTCGCTAGAACTCATAATAGGAAAATTAATACCTTATATAATTATAGGCTCGTATGACTTCTTTATAGTCATGCTGCTAAGCAAGCTTGTATTTGGTGTAAGCGTTGCTGGAAGTTTACTTGAACTTGTGCTACTTGGATTAGTTTTTTTAATAGGTGCTTTATCTATGGGAATGCTTATATCTACAGTTGCAAAAAATCAGGGACAAGCTATCCAAGGTACACTTGCCTTCCTTTTACCAAGTGTTTTATTATCGGGTTTTATGTTTCCAAGAGAAGCTATGCCTCCTGTAATACAGTGGCTTAGTGCAACATTTCCTATAACGCATTTTCTTATAATTATAAGAGGTGTTATGATCAAGGGCGTTGATATTATTTATCTATGGTCTGCAACGCTTTCAATGCTAGCTATTATTGCTATACTAATTGCTATTACAGCATTTAAATTTAATAAAAAATTGGATTAGATCTTGCCTAACTTATAATTTATAACTAGATAACTCCTAAACTTAGTTTCTAAGTGGAGTTATTTTTTTGTGCTATAATATTTAGATATAGAAATAATTTTATCATTTCTTATATTTGCATTTATATGTGTGATTTTTATAAATTTTTCTTGGCAACGTAAAAAGCCTGAGGGGGGTAGAAATCTCAGGCTTTTCTTAGGGTTAATTTAAATTTTTTTGGGGGTTGGGAAATAACTTCCCATTATTCACTTTATTTATTATTAACAATTGGGGGTTGTCTTTTCTTTAAGACATCTTTATTATAGCTCTCCTATATGTCCATATAATGTATGTAATGTAAACAAATTGTGAATTTCGATTTTTTTTCTTTTAATTATATGGTTTTAATTATATGGAATCAGCAATAGGCATATGATAAACTATTTGTAATTGCTAACAATACCGTTAGAAAATTTACGTAATCATAAACTAAAGGAGTTTTTTTATGAATATCAAAAAATTAATATCACTACTAATCTTAGTCATCATGTTTTCTTCCCTAAACTTTGCTGCGGATGCAAGTATAAGGACCTATTACGATGATGACCTTGCCCTATATGGTATAAAAGACGCATCAGGCCAAACTATACTTAAGGCAACTTATGAATACATGAGCGATTTTGTAGATGGTTATGCAATTGTAGAAAAAGATAATATGACTGGTGCAATAGATGAAAAAGGAAAATTAATTATACCTCTTGAGTATGAAGGTCTTTCTTACTTTATAAAAGGTAATGCACTTGCAGCAAAGAATAATAAAATCGGAATCATTTCTAAGGATAATACTATTGTTCACGAGTTCATTTGGGATGAAGTAAATATGATAGAGTATTCATCAAATTACAATACTTTTGTATTTAAAAAGGGTGATCTTTATGGAGTTGCCAATTTTGATGGAACTATTCTTCTTAATGAAGTAAAAGCTAGATTGTCACATATATCAGATACATCAGTTGCATTTTCAAACGGTGACACTGTTGGTGTTATGGACTTTAATCAAAAAATAATTGTTAAGGAAGAGTTTGATAGTGTATATGCTACTAAAAGTGGATACATCGCTGAGAAAAACTATAGCTATCAATTTCTTGATGAAAAAGGCAATCCATTAAATGACATAGTCTATAGTAATGCCGAACTACTTAAAAACGATCTATATATAGTTTCTATTGATAATGAAAATGATGAGGAAACTTATGGCGTTTATAATGTCTCTACTGGAAGTAATGTGTTAGCAATGGCTTATGACTATATAAGTCTAACTGAAAATAATTATGATAACGATAAAGAATATTTAACATTATCAATCTATGGTACTGATGGCTATTATGACACAAAGAATGGTCTTGCAGATTTAGATGGTAACATAATAATTGAAGCCAAATACTCAACAGCAGAGTTTATTACTAAAGATTTAGTTGCTTACTCTGATTCTGATTACAATACTGGTATTTACTCTCTTAAAACTAAATTAGATACTGGTATAAAGTATGCTAATTATAGCACCACTGATGACAATAAATACTTAATTATAGAAGATCTTGATGGGAAATACGGACTTATTGATAATGACCTTAAGTATGTTATCCTTCCTGAGTCTGACTATATATATAAGAGTGCTAGCCTTTATGTAAGTGAAAAAGGAGATAAAGTTGCTCTATATAACCCACTAACTAAAAAACTTAGCGATTATAAGTATGATGAGTTTTTCGGTTTTAAGTCAGTTGGTGATAAAACTATATCTGCAATCAAATACAATGGTAAGTTTGGTATGATTGATGAAAATGCTTCATTCTTTATACCACCAGTTTATGATGAACTTGGTGAATTTAATGAAGGTTACGCGATTATTTCTCAAAGTGGGCTTTACGGTTTTATCGATAATAATGGCAAAATATTCATAGAGCCAAAATACGAAATGCTTAATGAGTTTACAAATGGTTTTTCAATATATAAATTAGATGGAAAGTTCGGTTACTTAAATAAGTCTGGAAACATAGCTATAAGTGCTAAATTTGACTCCGCTTCTGCCTTTGATGAAAGTGGATACGCAACTGTTGGTGTAGGCGAAAAAGTTGGAGTTATTGATAAAAGTGGACGATACACTATAAAAGCTAATTACTCTGATATATATAAATTAAATAAAACACTTGTGGTTATAGTAGATTCAAAGACAGGCTTACTTGGAATTGCAGAAGCATCTGGCAAAATAATTATAGATACTAACTGTAATGAAATTGGATACTTTAGCAATGAGAACGCGACCTATATCAAAGTTAATTCACAGTATGCTCTTATAAATGCTAAAGCTGAGATTATTAGCACATTTGATTTTGACTATATGTCAGAATTTAACGGGTCTTTTGCTGATATTGAAATTGGTGAGAAAAAAGGCTTTATTAATATTCGCGGAGAATATATTTTAGAATAATTATATATATTAGTACAAAACTACAACTTGACTAAAGAAGCCACAATGTTACAATATACCAAACATTAAAGCTTTGGAGGCTCTTAATATGCAATATTTCATATATATACTTATAAATGTAATATCACCAATTTTCACAATAATACTTCTAGGTTATTTGCTACAGCGTAGATTTAAGCTTTCTATCTATTCATTATCTAAAGTTCAGATTTTTGTATTTATTCCATCACTGGTATTCATAAACATCTATAATAGTACTCTTGATAAATCATTAATGGGGAGCATAGTCCTATATACAACAATTCTATTTTTTATATTTATTGTACTTAGCACTTTAGTTAGCCGTATACTTAAGCTTCCAAAAGCTAAAGAAAAAGCTTTTGTAAATTCTATATCACTTAGAAATCAAGGTAACTTTGGTATACCGCTAGTTGCATTACTATACACAAGTGGATCAAGTCAGTACGCTATGTCTATTCATATGATTGGTCTTATAGCTACTACAATACTTATGTATACGGTCGGACTTTATAATGCAAGTAGTGGAACTTATACTAGTAGGGAAGCATTTAAAAATATACTTAAACTTCCTATAATATACGTTATGGTTCTTGCCATACTCGCAAGACAATTTGGAGTTGTTATAGCCGAACCACAAATAGCTACACTTACTTATCTCGCTAAAGCGGTTGTCCCCCTTGCTCTTATAACGCTTGGAGCACAACTTGAGGAAACCAAATTTGATTTTAGTGATAAGACAGTTTATCTTGGAAATTTTCTTCGTTTAATAGTTTCGCCAGTAATTGCATATTTACTATGTATCTTTATGGGAATAGATGGAGTTGCAAGAGATGTTCTTGTAATTGGAGCTGCTACTCCAACGGCAGTAAATAGTGTTCTACTTGCAATAGAATTCGATGGTAATTCAAATTATGCATCACAAACAGTATTTACATCAACTATATTTAGTTCAGTAACAATAGCAATTGTTATCAATATATTAAAGTTTGTGTAAAATGAAAATTACAATAATTGATGCTCGATTAGAGCTTTTATTTGAATAAAATATCGAAAATATATTTACACATTGGCGACTTTCCAAAAACGTTTCAATATATTTCTGGATTTTATACTCAAATGAAAATCTATATCTTACGCTTCAATCATTGTAATTTTTTTGAACCTTTAGAAGCTATTGAATTCTTAACGATCGCAGATCGACAGGTTTTAATGTTTTCAATGGTTTTAATCTCAACGGTCGCAGATCGACATCTCTTAGGCTCCTAGGTTTTTAATCTTTTAATGCTCTGTTTTAAGGTTTAAGGTTTAATCAAAAATATATTAAATGATTTGTGGCGCAGGCATGGCGTTTATTTGAGTATAAAATGCAGCTTTAATATTCGCGCGTGGCGAC
>JBARWW010000423.1:0-1969 GCA_049647005.1 Acidaminobacteraceae bacterium
GTATATAATATGCTTCAAGAAGACTCTGTTCCAAGTATGTTACTAACACATAACAAAACTTCTATAGTTAATATCATCCACCGACTACTTGAAAAAATTAAAATTGCTGAGATGATCACTAGTCAAATCGTTGTAATTTCTGTTGAGAAAGATTTGGGTAATGACTATGATCTTAACTCGGAAAACGAATACGCGATTATGCTAGAAAAAACTAAAATTACTGAGGAAATCTATAAATTTGCACAGTCTATACAGGCTGCTGTAGTTGAAAATGAAAAAAGTTATATTCTGTTTACCACAAAAACTATACTCGAATATGAAACAAATAATTTGCGTGAACTAGCAATACTTAACAATGTTAAAAAGCGAACTAATCAAACTATAAGCGTTGGAATTGGATTTGGTGTAACAGCAAGAGAAGCAAAATCTAACTCTATAATAGGTAAAAATAAAGCTATAAAAATGGGTGGTAATCAGTGCTTTGTAGTTTATAAGAAAAATAAAATGAACCGTGTTACACCACTAGAAACTATTACTAAAAAACCTGAAACTGAATACAACTTTAAGAGCATCTCAGAGGCTAGTGGTATTAGTGTTAATAATATTTATCAAATCAAATGCATAATGGATATGTATAAAAATGATACTTTTACAAGTCTAGAACTTTCAAAGGAGTTTGGTAACTCACTTAGAAGTATGAATCGTATAATTGAAAAACTTGAACTTGCAGGATATGTTGAAGTAATTGGAAAAAGAGTCATAGGAAAAGCCGGACGACCTAGTCGTGTTCTAAAATTTTTAATATAATGTATGTAAGAATAATATTTTAAGGAAAGAGGTGGGATTATGTCAAAAATCACAGGTATTGGTGGAGTTTTTTTGAAACTCGATACAGATACAGAGAAATTACTTAAATGGTATAAAGATGTCCTAGAACTTGATACATCTGAGTATGGTATCAATATTTTGGAGCCTAATAGATTTACTCTTATTACTTTTAATAGGAGTGAAAGTGAAGCAATACTAAACTTTACAGTTGATGATATTGAAGCATTTTCAGATAAACTTAAAAAGAAAAACGTTGTAATACACAAAGACATTGATACATACGAATATGGTAAGTTTCTTCAGATAATAGATATTGCAGGGAATATTATTGAACTTTGGGAGCCTGTTGAAGATTTTTATAAAGAGATGGTAACTAAAGAAATTAAAGAATATAGTGGCGAGTAACTATAATTGCCCATAAATTTATAATATTACTCTAAAAATTTCTAATTTTGACAAAACAAGTTCTTTTAACTATAAATTAAAAGCTTGATAAATAACCCTCTGATTAATTTTTTGAAGGGTTATTTTATATTTATTGTTATAAAAACCAGAAGAATCTACACATTAATTTGCTAATATTATTGCTTATCAAAAATAAAATTTCTAATAAGTTTTTCTTGTATACCAAACTCTGGTTTTACATTACCAAGGAAGGTTACTACCATATCTAAATCTTTAAAAACATAAATTCTTTGTCCAGCGTGGCCAAATGCACCGTAGAATTCTTCGTTTTTAATATGACCTATCCAAAATTGATACCCATATCCTGCGTATCCTCTAGTTTTTTTTGAATGCGAGAGCGTAGACTCATAAGTCCATGACTTACTCACAATCCTCTCACCATGATAAAGTCCACCATTAAGATACATTACACCTATTTTCTCTAGATCATCAATCTTCATAGATAGTCCATGCCCACCATATACTCTATTTTTTTTATCAACTTGCCATTTTATATCAGATTTTTTTATAGCTAGTGGTTCAAAGAGATATTTATTTGCAAAATCATATGTTGTAAGTCCAGTGTTACTTTCTATAATTACAGAAAGTAAATGTGAAACACCTGAATTATAATTAAAGTTAGTATCTGGATTTTCATATAGTGCTTTACTTAGAATATAATTAATTGGATCTTCAC
>JBARWW010000424.1:0-4493 GCA_049647005.1 Acidaminobacteraceae bacterium
CTTTACCCTTATTTGAGATAGCTCTCCAATAACTAATGGGTAATTAGTTATTGACAGTCCTGCACTTGTTAAATACAGACCCAACATATGATTTTAGTATCATACATTTCGGCAACAATTCCTTTTATTATACTTCAATGGTTTCTAACCTAGGTATAATTACTGATAAGTGTTGCACCTCTACCTCACCTAAAAGATGAGGTAATGTTTATTAAGTTGTACGCTTAAAACTCTACACAATATTCTTTAAAAAGTCAATAATAATGATAAGGATATACAAAATACTGTGATACAAAACTAATTTTGATATAATCATACTTAATTAAATTATTTAAGGAGTGAAAGGAATGAATCGAATCGATAGTCTTAGAAAAGTTATGGAAGAAAATGAAGTGGATGCATATATTATCTACTCGCAGGATCCGCATAATAGTGAGTATGTAGCAGATCGGTGGAAGGGACGCGAGTGGTTGTCTGGATTTACTGGAACAGCTGCTACATTAGTTGTCCTAAAAGACCATGTGGGTTTATGGACTGACGGTAGATATTTCATACAAGCTCTTAATCAAATTTCAGGTAAGAATATAACTCTATACAAAATGGCTATAGAAGGTGAGCCAACTATAGAAGAGTTTTTAAGTAAGAGACTAGGTCAAAATGCAACTCTTGCTTTTGATGGTCAAACACTTCCCATTAGTTCATTTAATAAGTTAGATACAGCTTTAAATTATAAAAAAGTAACTTACAAATTTGATGATTTACTCTTAAATATATGGAGAGATAGACCAAGTGCACCTAGTTCAATTATATATGAGCACTGGTTAAAACATTCAGGTGGAGCTCGTGAAGCTAAAATTGAAAAGATAAAGGCATTAGTTAAAGAAAATAAAGCAAGTGATTATATACTTACTACACTTGATGATATTGCGTGGTTATTTAACGCAAGAGCTTCGGATATAAATTACTCGCCAGTCTTTCTCTCATATGCATTAATTTCAGATGATAAAGTAACTTTATATTGCAACACTAGAAAAGTTGATGATTCATTAAAACTTAGTCTTAAAAAAAGTGGTGTTATTATGAAAGAATATGAAGATATTTATACTGATCTATCCAAATTAAAAGATGATAGAAAAGTACTAGTATGCGAAAAATCTACTAATATTATGTTAAAAGATTCTATAAATTCTAATTGTCAAATAATATATAAAGATAATATAGTTGAACTAGAAAAATCAAAAAAATGCCAAGAAGAGATTAATCACATAAAAAATTCGCATGTGCGCGATGGTGTAGCTATGGTTAGATTTTTAAAATGGCTAGATGAGAGTATAGGAAAAGAAAATATAAGTGAGATGGATATAGATGAGAAGCTAGTTGAGTTTAGATCGATGGGTGAGCATTATGTTGGTGAGAGTTTTAACTCGATTGTAGGCTATAAAGAACACGCTGCACTTATGCATTACAAGGCAACTAAAGAAACAAACTATACTCTTGAAGCAAATGGAATGTTGCTTGTTGATTCGGGTGCTCTATACTTTGATGGAACTACAGATATAACTAGAACTATAGCTCTTGGTGATGTAAGTGATGAACAAAAACGTGACTTTACACTAGTTTTAAAAGGCATGATGAATTTATCAAAAGCAAAGTTTTTAAAAGGAACAAATGGAAGCGCACTTGATATACTTGCAAGACAGTTCCTGTGGGAAGAATCTATTGATTATAAGTGCGGAACAGGTCATGGAGTAGGTTATTTCTTAAACGTTCATGAGGGGCCACAAGGTATATCAATGAAGCAAAATAATACTGTACTTGAAAAAGGCATGATACTAACAAATGAACCTGGAGTTTATAAAGAAGGACGATATGGAATTCGAATAGAAAATACATTACTTGTTTCTGAGTATAGTAAAACAGAATTCGGAGAGTTCTATAAATTTGAGGACCTAACTTACTGTCCTATTGATATAAGACTAATAGATACTTCGATCATGCAAAAAATGGAGATTGAGCAAATTAATAATTATCATAAAAATGTATATGAAACTCTAAGAGCACACTTAAATGAAGAGGAAGAAGAGTGGCTTAAAGCCATGACAAAAGCTATTTAGTAATAAGTTTTTAGTCTAGTAAAGAAAAAAAATCACATAATAAATGAAAAGGTAGATTTGTATTGGTATGATACCTCCAAAGTAGACAGTCTAATTAATTAATATTAGATTGATTACTTGGAGGTGTTTTTTATTATGCTAATCAAGTATTAAAAATCTAATTCAACTACTCGACAGAAAGCATCTTCTGATTTATTGTAGTCATAATTCGGTGAAAATTTTAGATTGAAAACCTCGTTCATAGCGGGATGAAAATCAATTCCACCCCATGCTTCACGCTTGCAAGATTTGCAACTTACATATACAGCAGTGATTGCAAAGTCCTTTGTAAATTCGGTAACAGTGGCTGGCTTAGAGCATTTTATACAAAAATATTTAGACATAAATAGATTCTCCTTATATTAAATAGTAGATAGTTTAGATTATTAAATAGAATTATTAATTCTAAGGAATTTTTTAATATATGCTAATATTATACAAGAAAACTGCTCATTATATTTATTTACAGCGATTTATTAAATAAATTTGATTTCTTTTTTTCAAAATAGGATAATATAGATATAAAATAAATTTAAATTTGGTGGTTATATGATTAGTGGTCTTGGAATAGATATAATAGAAGTTGAACGTATAGAACGTGCAATTAATAAAAACGAGAAATTCTTAACTCGTAATTTTACAGAAAATGAAATTAAATATTTTAATGATAAGGGTGACAAGATAACATCTATAGCAGGAAATTTTGCTGCAAAAGAAGCTGTAAGTAAAGCTATAGGTACTGGATTTCGTGGCTTTAATTTTAGTGATATTGAAGTTTTGCGTGATGAATTAGGTAGACCCATAGTATATTTGTACAATGGAGCAGATGAAAAAGCTAAAGAACTTGGTATTACAGAGTTTATACTTAGTATTTCACACACTCATATTTACGCAGTAGCAAATTGCATATGTATAAAGGGAGCGATATAATGAAATTAGTTAGTACCGAAGAAATGAGATCAATCTATGATTTATCTTTTACAAAATATGGAGTTCCTACTATAGTGCTTATGGAAAATGCAGGTAAAAATATTGTAGACGAAATACTTAATCTGGATATGGGACTTAGCATGTTCACGATATTATGTGGAACAAATCATAATGGTGGAGTAGGTTTTGTAGCAGCACGCCATCTTCAAAACTTAGGTCATAAGGTGGTTGTATTTGTTGTAGGAAACCCTAAAAATTTATCCGGTGACGCAGAGACTAATTTTGAGATTCTTAAAAATTTAGAGATACAAATAGAAAATATAAGTGATAATAACGGCGTTATAAAGCTTGAAAAGATAATTGTTAAAACGGGTTTTGTTATAGATGCTATTTATGGAATGGATGAAGCAAGAGAAATGACACCAGTTCTTGAGAGTATTATAGGAGTTGTAAATGCAAGTTCTAATTTCACAGTATCAGTGGATATTCCGACCGGTATCGATGGAGATAGTGGTTGGATAAATAAAGTTGCTATAGGGGCAGATAAAACGGTTGCATTGTCACTTCCTAAATTTGGAAATATACTTTTCCCAGGTGCAATATATAATGGAGAACTAGTAGTTAAAGAAATCTGTATTCCAAAGAAAGCTATTGATGATATGAGGCTTAAAAATTCGATAATATTAAATGACTTTGCAAAGTCGCTTATGCCAAGCAGAGAAAAAGACTCGCATAAAGGTAACTATGGTAAGGCAAATGTAATAGCAGGATCATCAGGACTTACTGGTGCTGCAATACTTACATGTAGATCAGCGCTCAGAAGTGGTCTTGGCTTACTTAAATTATATATTCCTGAGAGTTTAAATATACTTATTACAACAAGCGTTCCAGAAGCAGTAACGGTACCACTTCAGGAGATGCGTAAAGGCATAATTGGTATTAACCATATAAATAGAATTATTGAAGATGCTAATCAAGTAAATGTACTTGCAATAGGACCAGGATGTGGAAATACATCCGAGTTATCAGAGACAATAAGAAGAGTATTACTCGAAGTTGAGAGGCCTGTTGTAATTGATGCAGATGGTTTAAACGCACTTGCTAAAAATGTTAGATGGCTTTCAGAAAAAAAAGCAAAAATAGTTTTAACTCCTCATCCAGGTGAGATGTCGAGACTTTCGGATTATACAATAGAAGAAATAAACTTAAAACCAATTGAAATAGCTCGTGAATTTGCGACTAAATGGGATGTTGTACTTGTACTAAAGGGTTCAAGAACAGTAGTTGCACTTCCAAATGCCCAAGTCTATGTCAATGTTAATGGAAACCCAGGTATGGCTACAGCTGGTAGTGGAGATGTTTTAACTGGTATAATAACAGGTCTAATTGGTCAAGGGGTAAAAGCAGAAG
>JBARWW010000425.1:0-9288 GCA_049647005.1 Acidaminobacteraceae bacterium
ATCATAGGTCATGGAAAGTTCTATAGCCTAAAAGAGAATGAAGATATGTAGATATAAAAGAGCCCTGAGTTAGTTTTAATACATTAATTAATGAGATATATATTGTACTTGAGAGGGGCAAAAATAAATGAGATTTTTAAATTTTTTAAATAAAGATATAGGTATAGATCTAGGAACTGCAAATACATTAGTACATGTTAAGTCAAAAGGAATTGTAGTTAGAGAGCCTTCGGTTGTTGCTATAAGAGAAGGCACAAATGAAGTTCTTGATGTTGGTCTTGGCGCAAAGCAGATGATTGGTAGAACACCTGGAAATATAATTGCTATAAGGCCACTTAAGGATGGTGTAATTGCTGACTTTGAGGTTACTTCAAAGATGCTTAAGTATTTTATAGAAAAAGCATGTCCTAAGACTTCAATCTTTTCAGCTCCAAGAGTTGTTATTGGAGTACCATCGGGTGTTACAGCGGTAGAAAAACGTGCTGTTATAGAAGCTGCAATTAGTGCAGGAGCAAAGGCTGCTTTCTTAATAGAAGAACCTATGGCTGCGGCTATTGGCGCAGGTCTACCTGTTGCTGAGCCAACAGGTTCTATGGTAGTTGATATAGGTGGAGGTACTACTGAAATTGCGGTTATTTCTCTTGGAGGTATCGTTACAGCACTTTCTATACGTGTTGGTGGAGACGAGATGGATGAAGCCATAGTTCATTATATAAGAAAAGAGTATAGCTTAATGATAGGTGAGAGAACTGCTGAGAACATTAAGGTTACTATAGGATCAGCTTACCCTATGAAGGATGAATTAAAGATGGATATTACAGGTAGAAACTTACTTAGTGGTCTTCCTAAAACTCAATCGGTAGGATCAAATGAGATTCTTGAAGCACTTAGAGAACCAATTAATGCAATAATTGAGGGAATTAAAATGTCGCTTGAGAAGACTCCACCGGAACTTGCTTCAGATATTATGATGCAAGGGATAATGCTTACAGGTGGCGGGGCTTTGCTTAAAGGTATTGATGTATTAATTCGTAAAGAAACTGGAATGCCGGTACAAATTGCAGAAGAACCACTTGATTGTGTTGCAAAAGGAACAGGAATGGCAATAGAAAACTTTGATATTTTAAAGAGCGTATTTATTACTCCTAAAAAAATGGGAAGCATATAATAAAAAGTAAGGTTGGTGGCTAAATGAGTGGCTATTCAAAATGGACTAAATGGATGCTGATTTTTCTTGGCATACTATTACTATTTATTATGGGAATTTCAGTTGGTGGCAGGAGTCGAATAACCTTGCTTGAGAATGTCGCAGGGCAAGTTATAACTCCTGTTCAAAAAGTTTTTTATAATGGAAGTAGTTTTATATCTAGCAAAGTTAGTCCTATACTAAATGTATGGTCTACAATGGATGAGAACGCAAAGCTTGAAGGAGAAAATCAAGAACTTAAAAATAAACTTATAAAACTATCGATAACAGAAAAAGAAATGGCAGAGTTAAATAGACTTGAATCTGCTCTTAATTATACCAATAACATGGCAATAGATAATTTTGTATCTGCTAATGTTATAGCTAAAGATGAAGGAAACTGGTATAACATGTTTACTATTGATGTTGGACTTGATGATGGTGTAGTTAAAGACTCTACTGTTATAAATGGTGATGGATTAGTTGGTCTTGTTTACGAAGTTGGAGATTCTTGGGCAAAAGTTGTTTCGATAATAGATCATAGAAGTGCTATTGGTTTTGAGACGCTTGATCCTGAAAATGACTATGATGGTAGTATAAAGGGTAGTATTGATTCAAAAATCATGGGCTATCTGTTTGATCCACAAGCAAATGTGCAAGATGGTGAAAACATAATAACGTCAGGACTTGGAATACATCCCAAAGGTATATTGATTGGGGAGGTTGAGGAAGTTCTTAGAAATAAAGATACACTTCTAGTTGAAATTGTTGTAAATCCAGCAGTTAATTTTAGAAAACTTAGTAAAGTCGTGGTTATACCATATAAAGAAAAGGAATAAAAATTATGAAATATAGATACGTGACAATTTTTAGTTTAATTCTATTTATATTACAAACAACAGTTATTCAGCATCTGGACATTCAGGGTGTTACGCCCAATCTTCCGCTTATTATGACTGTTATACTTGTGCTTTTATATGGTAATCCAACAGGAGTTGTTTTTGCTGTAGTTTCAGGACTTATTCAAGACTCGATGATGTCTAAAGTTCTTTCTATAAATCTAATAATATATGCGCTTATAGCAATAGTTATAGGTTTTATAGAAGAAAAAATATTTAAAGATAACTTTATAACACCTATAGTACTTATAAGTATAAGTACGGTTTTTTATAATGTTGTGTTTTTCTTATTTATGTATCTTATAAAAAGTCCTATACATTACTCTGGACTTGCTATGAGGATATCAATTGAGATTGTTGAAAATGTTGTAATTGGAATGTTTATATATAGATGGGCATTTAAAAAAGTAGTTGGATATAATTTAAGATAATAATTTACATTGTAAGCCTAAGGTTTTTATTTTAGGCTTTCGTGTTGTTGGCTTGTATAATAATACATTAAAAATGTGATGGTGGCTTAATGAAGAATAAATTACAAGATAGGCGGTTCATAATATTAATAGTATTTACGCTATTTTTTATAGCGCTTGGAGTAAGGCTTGCAAATATTACTGTTGTGAATGGTGAGTATTATAGAGAACTTTCAGTAAACAAGAGACTTAAGCAAATACCGGAACTAGCTAAACGTGGTGAGGTATTTGATCGAAATGGAATTCTAATAGCTGGCAATATACCTGCTTTTACGGTTAAGCTATCTGGAAGTAATTTAAGTAGTTTAGATCTTAATAAAGTAGCTGTAAAACTTTTGTCAATTCTTGACAATAATGAGGAGGATAGAATTAGGTTTCCAATACAAAAACAGGATGATAATTTCTATTTTACTTATGATGATAATATTTTAAAGTACCTAATAGATAACGATTATGAAGTAGGTACTTCTGCTGAGAATGTATATCATCAGATTAGAAGAAGAGAGCAAATTTCTGATGAATTAAGTGATAGTGAAGCACAGAGATTTTTACTTCTTAATGGAGTAAGTCTTCCGCTCTCAGTAAATAAGATGAAGTTCTGGTCAGAGATTGAAAAGGAAGAATTTTTAGAGTCTTATGGACTTGATCTTGATATAAGTGCTAAGGATGCTTTCGATGCTATTAGTCAAAATAAGTCATATGGTATAGATGACTTGTATACTGATGATGAAGCGCTGAAAATACTGACTTTAAAATATGCACTTAAGGTAAAAGGTTATAGAAAGTATGACCCTATAAAAGTTGCAAGTAATTTAAAGAAAGAAACAGTAGTTTTAATAGAAGAAATGTCTATGGATCTTCCAGGTGTAAATGTTGATGTTGAGCCAGTTAGATACTATCCATACAATGAAAGTGCAGCACACATTCTTGGATATATGGGTAAAATTTCGTCAGAATCTGAAATTGAGAAATTTGTAGATAAGTATGATTATGATAGAAATCAATTAATTGGTAAAGTTGGTATAGAAGGAGAGTTTGAACTAGATTTAAACGGCGAAGATGGATATAAGTTTATCGAAGTTGATGTCTTTGGAAAACTAATTCGTGAAGTAGATAGTACTTTTGATGGAAGGACTTCAAAGCCTTCTAAGTCAGGCTCAGATATACAGCTTACTATAGATATAGAATTGCAAAAAAAATTGGAATTGTATCTTGAAAAAGCTACAAAAGCAATTCAAGTTGGTGGCACATACACGAGCCCATGGGGAGATTATAATTATTCAGACTCATTTCCAAATGCTAAAACTGCAGCTGGTGTTGTTGTAGATGTTAAAACTGGAGAGGTACTTGCTATGGCAAGTTATCCATCTTATGATGTTAATGTTTTTTCAACTGGTATAAGTTATGATGATTGGGAATCGCTTTCCTCAGAAAATAAAAGAGATCCACTTTCACCAAGACCACTTTATAATATTGCTACACTTACTGCAGTACAGCCAGGTTCTATATATAAGATGGTTACTGGATACGCAGCTATGGAACAAGGATTGGATCCTAATAAGAAATTATATGCTGATGGATTTGTTGAACTTGGTAATCATCAATACGGTTGTTGGTTATGGAATAATTACAGAGCAAAACACGGTATGATTGATTTATATGGTGCAATTGAAGAATCTTGTAACTATTACTTTTTTGATATAGCAAGCGGCTATGATTATTATAAAAAGAAGCCACTTGATTTTGAGATGAATACAGAAATACTTCTTGAATACTCTAAACAATTTGGACTTGATAGTAAGACTGGTATAGAGATCTCTGAAACTAGTTTTGGTATACCTGATCCAGATAGGAAAAGAAGAAGTATTCTAAATAATATGAAGAATGCAATTAAGTCATCTGCAGCAACTTATTTCCCAGAGTCTGTTACATCTGATGAATATAAGCTAAGTGCTATGATTGATGAAATTGCCTCTTGGGGACCTGAAAATCCATCTAGAGGAACAATTATAGCAAGGCTTGAAAAGATAGGTATGAAAGATGATTATACTATTATAAATAAACTTGCTGATTTAATTAAATATAGTTATTTTAATTTGATAGAATGGTCTGAGGGAGATACCTTAAACCTTGCAATTGGACAGGGAGATCATAAGTATACTACAGTTCAGATGGCTAGATATATTGCAACTATTGCAAATGATGGCTACTTAAATGAGTTATCTATAGTCAAAAAAGTTGCTGATAAAGTTATTGTAAAAAACCAAGATGTGACTAATGTAGATATGATTAAGAATGGTAGTCTAAAAGAAATGAGAAGAGGTATGCTTGATGTAACTTCGGGAAGTCGTGGTACTGCAAATAGTACATTCAAAAATTTTCCGATTCAAGTAGGTGGAAAAACAGGTAGTGCTGAGATGAGTGGTAAAATAGCACCAATTAGCGAGAGAGAATATCTAACTAAGTATCTTAGACAAATAGACTCTAAACTTTTAATTGCAGATGTTGAAAAAAGATCGATTGAAATATTAAAAGATAGAAACGAAGAACTTGCAGATCTTCAACTCGAGAAAACTGCTTCTATTGTTGAAGAAGATAGACAAAGACTTGAAAATAAAATAACATCTCTATTTTCAAGTGGATATGTTAGTGAAGATAGCTCGCTTAGACAGGCTGTAAAAGATTTAAGTACTAAGAGAATAACTGATAGTATGCTAAATGAATTTAGACAAAATTATGATGATTTTGGCTGGTTTGTTTCTTTTGCACCATATGACGATCCTGAAATTGCAGTTGTTATACTAATACCTCAAGCGGCACATGGTGGTTACGCTTCACCGCCTGCTAAAGATATAATTGCAGATTATTTTAAATTAGAAGAAAAAACAGATGAAGCTAACTTAGATACAAGTGTACAATAATTTATAAAGATGTATAATTGTTTTAAGACAATTTAGGATTGGTTGAATGACAATTAGGATTTGTGTCTAATAAACAAAGCTCTTAATTACATTATATTGATTTCGAGGAATTAAAACCAATATTTGGAATATATTTTTATTTTGAATGATGATATAATTAAGAATGTGAGTTTTAAACTTAATCAAATTTTTGATTTATTTTATATTACATGATATTATTAGATTTAATAGTAAAAAAATATAGTAATGTAACATTTATAGTCATATTTGTTGACATTACAAATTAGATGGATTTTATAAGAACGGATACTGAGCGTATAATGATCCAAATAAATTTTGTTATTAAAGAAATTTTATAACATTATGCAATCTCTATACTTATTAATATTGGAGGTTAATATGGGAATATCAAGTACTATATCCTTTAAAGGTACGTTAGGAGGTTTTTTACTTCTGATTGAAGAAAACACTGAAATTGATGTAATATTAAAAGATATAAGTGGAAAAATAAATGAAAAACCAGACTTTTTTAAAGGTGCTGTAGTCGTAGGTGCTGAAGGTAGGGAACTTGACGAGTCTGATATTAGTGTTATAGAGAAGTTTTTGAAAGATGAATATAAGGTGAATGTTAAAAGTTTAAAACCTATACCTAGAAGAATTTTAGTTACAGAAAAAACGATAACAACTGATGAAATCGAAAAAACTGATGATATAAATAAAATCTTTGATGGATTAGAAGAGGGAAATACAAAATTTGTACGAGGTACCTTAAGATCTGGAAGAAGTGTTGAATTTGATGGAAACATAGTTGTTCTTGGAGATGTTAACCCTGGAGCTGTTGTAAAGGGTAGTGGAAATATTATTATTATGGGTAGTTTAAGAGGCGTTGCACATGCGGGGGCTAGTGGAAATGATGATGCTTATGTTGCGGCTAATAAACTTCAACCAACTCAGTTAAGAATATCAAAACTTATAACAAGAGCACCTGATGATGTGGATTTTGAGCCAACGATGCCAGAAATTGCTTATATTAAAGATAATATGATTGTTATTGAACCATATTTATAATCATTGATTGGGAGGGTTTACTATAATGGGTGAAGTAATAGTAGTTACATCTGGCAAAGGTGGAGTTGGTAAAACAACAACAACTGCCAATATTGGTGTTGGTCTTGCAATGCAAGGTAAAAAAGTCTGTGTAATCGATGCAGATATAGGACTTAGAAATTTAGATGTAGTGCTTGGTCTTGAGAATAGAATAGTTTATGATATTGTTGATGTTGTAGATAAAAATTGTAGAATTAAACAAGCGCTTATTAAAGATAAGAGATATGATGGTTTATTCTTACTTCCAGCAGCTCAAACAAAAGATAAGAATTCAGTAACTGAGAAGCAAATGATTGAGTTATGTAATGAACTTAAAGAAAGTCATGACTTTGTAATTGTCGATTGTCCAGCTGGTATTGAGCAAGGATTTAAGAATGCAATTGCAGGTGCTGATAGAGCGATAGTTGTTACAACACCAGAAATTTCAGCTGTAAGAGATGCAGATAGAATTATTGGACTTTTGGAAGCTGCTGAACTTAGAAATCCAACACTTATAGTAAATCGTATAAGAATTGACATGGTTAAGCGTGGCGATATGATGGACATAGATGATATAACTGATATCTTAGCAATTGATCTTCTAGGAATAGTTCCAGATGATGAAGAAATCGTTATAAGTACAAATAAAGGTGAACCAGCTGTAATAAATCAAGAATCAATGTCAGGAAGAGCTTTCTTAAATATAACAAAGCGTATTATGGGCGAAGAAATTGAATTTTTAGATTTAGATATACAAGATGGTTTTATGAAAAAATTAAAAAAATTATTTAATATTGGTAAATAAGGAGGTGTACCATGTTTGATTTGTTAAAATTTTTAAGTAAAGAAGACGCAAGTAAGAACGTAGCAAAAGAAAGATTAAAGTTAGTATTAGTACATGATAGATCAAACTGTTCTCCAGAATTTTTGGAGTTAGTTAAGGGTGATTTACTTAAGGCTATTTCCAGTTATATGGATATTGATGAACGTGGTCTTGATATAAAGATAACTAGAACTGATGATACAAAAGATGGAAGACCCGCCCTTGTTGCAAATATTCCTATTAGAGGAATGAAAAGAGGATAATGTTTTTTAAGCAAATCCCTCCTATGAAGTTATGGAGGGTTTTGTTATGTTATAAAGAAATTTGGGGGAGTCATACAAAGGTGTAAAATCATGTATGATTAATGTGAGTTAATGTGCAATGGGGTTATTCTGCAAAAAGAGGTGATAATTTTTGATAAATAAAAAAATGCTTTCAAATTTAGATTATAGTTTGATTGCTGTAGTGTTAATTATATTTACTTTTGGATTAGTTATGATAACTAGCGCAACAGATGCTCTAAATACTCTTAATGGAGCTATTCCTAGACAGGTGAAAATACAAATAATTGCTTTTATAATAGGGATATTTCTAGTTGGTCTTATGCTGGTTATTAATTATAATACCTTTGGTGAATTGTATAGGATTATATATGTAGTTTCTATACTAGTGCTTCTTTTGGTTTATGTTCCAGGACTTGGAGTTATACAAAATGGTGCTAGAAGTTGGATTGATTTAGGTGTGATATACGTACAAACCTCTGAGATAGCAAAAATTGGATTTATACTCTCTTTTGCAAAATACTTAGAAAATAGATTTGATGAATTTAATAGTATAAAAGATTTATTTGGACCTGCTATATTTATATTGCCATTTTTGCTACTTTTATTTAAACAACCAGACCTTGGTAGTGCTTTAGTATTTATATTTATAGCATTTGGTATGATGTTTGTATCGGGACTTAGTTACAAAATTATTGCAGGTGGAACAGTTGCAGCTGCTATTAGTTTACCTATTATATACAGGTTTCTACAGCCGCATCAAAAGATAAGAATTGATGCATTTTTAAATCCAAATGATCCGTCACTTCCAGGTAATTATCAAGTAATTCAATCTAAGATTACGATTGGTTCGGGTATGGTTACAGGACGAGGTCTATTTAAGGGTGTATATCATCGTAATGACTATCTACCAGTTCCAGAAACTGATTTTATATTTGCTGTAATCGGTGAAGAAACAGGTTTTGTTGGTGGTGTTGCAGTTATATTACTTTATTTCCTAATGTTATATAGGATGATTATGATTTCTATGAAAGCGAAGGATAAGTATGGAATGCTTGTATCTATAGGTATAACCTTTATGTTTGCATTCCAAGTATTTGAGAATATGGGCATGACAATAGGTGTTATGCCTGTCACAGGTATAACACTTCCATTCCTAAGTTATGGTGGTAGTTCAATCATTACTAGTATGCTTGCACTAGGAATTATTTTAAATATATATATGAGAAGAAAGCGTCAAAGTTTTAATATATAAGTTGCATAAGGTCTAATTAATTTATACATTAAGGTAATTGCGTATTTAGAGATTGAATGGATTGTACAGGAGGAAAAAAATGAATAAAAAGCTAGATGATATTTTATACCAGGTTGAAAAACCTGGTCGTTACATTGGGAATGAAATAAATTCATATACAAAAGATATAAATGAAGTAGCAGTTAGATTTGGATTTGCATTTCCAGATGTTTATGAAGTTGGTATGTCGCACCTTGGACTACATATACTTTATAATATGTTAAATGCAGAGGATGATATCTACTGTGAGAGAATCTTTTCGCCTTGGGCAGATATGGAAGATCTTATGAGAGAAGAAAAAATGGAAATATTCACATTAGAAACATAC
>JBARWW010000426.1:0-4359 GCA_049647005.1 Acidaminobacteraceae bacterium
ATATAGCGCCACTCAATGATGAAAATAGAATTATTTCAAAGATTGGACTTGAAGCAATCAATGCATATACAAGCGTAGGTATATCTGCCTTAATAGAAGAAAGTGGACTTGGCGATAAGGAGATTAACTCTGGACATATAGGTTTTATGATAGCACCAAAGATAAATGCAGCTGGTAGAATAGGTTCTCCAAGCCTTGCAGTTGAGCTTTTAACTACATATTCAGATGATCATGCAAGAGAAATTGCAAAAGAACTTTGTGACTTAAATGATAGAAGACAGGAGATAGAAAAGCAGATACTTAAAGAAGCTATAGATTATGTTGAGAACAGCATTGATCTTGAAAAAGAAAAAATCCTTATCGTTGAGGGTCACAACTGGCATACTGGTATAATTGGTATAGTTTCATCTCGTATATCAGAAAAGTACTATAGACCATCAGTTATACTTAATATAGAAGATGGCGTTGCCAAAGGTTCGGCTAGAAGTGTAGGGAGATTTAGCATATTTGATGCATTAAATAGTTGTAAAGACTTATTTATTAAATTTGGTGGACATGATCAGGCGGCCGGCTTATCGCTTGACGCATCAAACATAAACGAACTTAGAAAAAGAATAAATAAATACGGTAATGATAATATAAGTGAGTTTGATCTGATTCCAATAGTAAGTATAGAGGATAAACTTAAAAGTTCAGATATAACCTATAAACTTATTGATGAGCTTACTCTGTTTGAACCATACGGTGTTGGTAATCCAAAACCAGTATTCTCTTATGAAAATTTATCTATAGATCAAGTTAGACTTATTGGAAAAGATAAAAGTCATCTCAAAATGAGCGTACATGACCAAACTAGAATATTTGACTGTCTTGGTTTTGGTATGGGAGAGAAGTTTGCTTATTTTAGAACAAATGACTCGGTAAATATGGCTTTTACTTTAGAAAAGAATAATTTTCGTGGTGTAGAGACTATTCAATTTATGATAAAAGATATAAAAAGTACTCATATTGATGATGATAAAAGTAAAGAATTACTAAGTACATATACACATAAATTATTTGAATATATAGATACTTTTGAGAGTGGGAGTAAGTTTGAAAATAAATTTACCAACGACCTACTTATAAATAAGTTAGAACTAGTTGAACTTATAGCTTCGGATGAAAGGGTAAATATATATGTAAATACTATAGATGGTATAAAAGATTTTTATCTTAACTACTTTGATAAAGTTATAAATAATGTAACTTATCACTGGGACAATGATAAAAAAGATATTACTAAGAAAATAAATGTATTTTTTTTATCGCCTGCTAAGTCAGCTCAAGGTATAGATATTATCTATGATGAGTGCTTATCACATGAAGAATTATGTACGTTTGAAATAAATAATATGAAGCTACATAATTTCAAAAGTGTAAAGGATTCTACAAAAGAGATTATACGTAGCTCAATTCCTGATAGAGAAGATTTGAAAAATATATATATATTTATTAAGCAAAATGCTGCAAAAGAAGTAAGTTTTAGTGAAGTAATCTCAAAGACAAATATTAACCAGTTAAAGCTTCTTTTATCTTTATCACTTATGATAAAGGAAGGTTTAATTAAAGGTAATTTTAATGAAAATACTATGAATGTAGAACTTATACCAGCAACTACAAAAATAAATATACTTGAGACATCATACTACAAAAGTATGCAAGATTTTAAGGAGTCATACTTTGCTCTAAAGGCATTAAGCAATGATTTATACTAAAAATAAGTAAAAAAATAATGAAGAATCTTTTTTTGTGAAAGACAATTAAAATTCGCCTTTTAAAATGCAACAAACTCTGATAAAATAGATAGGTGCTTAAGATGTGTTAAAAGAGGTTTGGGAGGATGAAAAATGGATTTAAGGAAATATATAAGAGAAGTTCAAGATTTTCCAAAAGAAGGAATTGGCTTCAAGGATGTTACAACATTGCTACTGAATGGCGAAGTATTTAAATATGCAATTGACAAGTGTTGTGAAGAAGTTAAAGATTTGGAGTTTGACGTAATTGTAGGACCTGAGGCTAGAGGTTTTATAATTGGAGCACCAATGTCATACGCACTCTCAAAAGCATTTGTTCCAGTAAGAAAACCAGGTAAACTACCTTCACAGACGAATTCTATCGAATATGCTTTGGAATATGGTACGGATGTACTAGAAATTCATAAAGATGCTATAAAAAAAGGACAAAGAGTTCTTATCGCTGATGACTTACTTGCAACAGGCGGTACGGTTAAGGCTATAATCGAGATGATAGAAGCAATGGGTGGAATTATAGTTGGAGGTGTATTCCTTATGGAATTAACATTTATACCGGCTAGAGATATGCTTAAGGGTTATGATTTAAGATCTCTTATTGAGTACGAAGATTAATCCTACTTTGGATAATTATATAGTATGTGAAACCAGCGAAGTTTATATTTTGCTGGTTTTTTATATACACAAAATTTCCTTTTGCCAATAGGTTCTAATACAATTTGCTAGCGAAAATATAGAAGTAGCTATTATTTCACTTGTATTTAGAACAATGGGTGGTTTATATAATATTTTGTTTCATATCTGTTGTTATGCTTACGTTTATGGTATATAATAGATTTAATTTAATAAATTGATGATGATAAATATTATCAATAATTTTTCAATCACCTTTCCGTATGTGGGGGTGATATTTTGTATAAAAAAATTAAATAAATACATATAAAAAAAATTATATGAATAAGGGTCGTGTGACCGTATTATAAATGGTTGTTATAAGATCGTGGGGACGTTATTACTTTACAATGACTTGTAATTATGCGAATTTCGAAGGTGATTAAATGAATCTTGAATCATATATAAGTAAAATAGAACAATGTAATCCTCATCTTAATATTGTGAGAATTGTAAAAGCGTATCAGTTTGGAGATAGTGCACATAGTGGGCAGTATAGAAAGTCGGGCGAAAAGTACTTTATACATCCGATTGAGGTGTCTCTTATACTAGCTGAACTTGAGCTTGATGAAGATACAGTAATAGCAGGGCTACTTCATGATGTTGTAGAAGATACGAGTTATACAACTGCTGATATAACTAAGAATTTTGGTGCTGAAGTTTCACTTATGGTAGATGGAGTTACAAAGCTTGGTCTGATTAGTTATGAAACAAAAGAAGAAAGGCAAGCAGAAAACTTACGTAAGATGTTTATTGCTATGGCAAAGGATATTAGAGTTATTCTTATAAAACTTGCTGATAGACTTCACAACATGAGAACGCTTAAGTTTATGACGGATGCAAAGAAAAAAGAGAAAGCAAAAGAAACACTTGAAATATATGCTCCAATTGCTCATAGATTAGGTATCTCAAAAATTAAGTGGGAACTTGAAGATTTATCTTTTCTTTATCTTGAACCTGAAAAGTACTATGATTTAGTAATTAAGGTTAATAAGAAGCGTGAGGATCGATTAGATATAATAAATAAGGTTCTAAATGATCTTAGAAAATCAGTTGCAGAGCTTAATATTGACTGTGAAATTTACGGAAGACCAAAAAACTTCTACAGTATATATAAAAAGATGACCAAAGATAAGAAAAGTTTTGAAGAGATTTATGATTTAACTGCCATTAGAATAATTGTTGAAAATATAAATGATTGTTACGGCGTACTTGGGACTGTTCACACAATGTGGAAACCGATTCCTGGTAGGTTTAAAGACTATATAGCGATGCCAAAGCCAAACATGTACCAGTCACTTCATACGACTGTTATAGGAAACACAGGCGAGCCATTTGAGATACAGATAAGAACGTGGGAGATGCATAGGATAGCAGAGTATGGTATTGCAGCTCACTGGAAGTATAAAGAAGGATCAACTGGTAAGGCAGAAGGAATGGATGATAGACTTCAGTGGCTTAAGAGAATGGTTGAATTTGAGAAAGATGTTGAAAATCCTACAGAATTTACAGAGTCGTTAAAAATTGATTTGTTTAGTAGTTATGTATATGTATTTACACCAAATGGTGAAGTTTTAGACTTACCTTCTGGGTCAACTCCAGTTGACTTTGCATATAAAATTCACTCTGCTGTAGGCAATAAGTGTGTTGGTGCTAAGGTTAACGGAAGAATTGTTCCACTTAACTCGCAGCTATCAAATGGCCAAATTATAGAGATTATAACGGCTAAATCGAGTGCTGGTCCATCGAGAGACTGGCTCAAATTTGTAAAGAGTACTCAAGCGAAAAATAAAATTAAGCACTGGTTCAAAAAAGAAAGACGTGAGGAAAATATCGAAAAAGGTAAAGAGATGTTTGATCGTGAAATTAAAAGATCTGGTTACAAGTCGAAAGA
>JBARWW010000427.1:0-3119 GCA_049647005.1 Acidaminobacteraceae bacterium
ATACTACTCGGTACAGAGCGAAAAGCTTATTCGGTTTTAATTCCAGAGCATGGAAGACTTACTCAATTAACGGATATTTTCCCAACATTTGAATACTCAAGTGTAAATACCGGTTTACTTCTTGCAATTGTAAGTGCTTTTGTAATTTATTTCTTATTATTTAAGACAACTTTAGGTTATGAGCTTCGTTCTGTTGGAAATAATCCTTATGCTGCTGAATATGGTGGTATTAGTATTTCTAAGAATCTCATTTTATCTATGGTTATATCTGGAGCATTAGCCGGTCTTGCTGGAGCAACTACTGTTGCTGGATTAACATTCAAGATTGACCAGGCGTCAAACTCTGCTGGATATGGATTTACGGGTATTGCTGTTGCATTAGTTGGTAAAAACCATCCACTTGGAGTATTAGTTTCAGCATTACTATTTGGTATATTAGCTAATGGTGCTAGAAAAATGCAACTTGCTGGTATCCCATCTGAAATTGTTGGAATTATACAGGGTATCATTATTATATTTATCGCTGGTGAAGCAATTCTAAAGTATTTACCAAGCTTAAGTAAAAAGAAATCGGAGGTGGCGTAGATGTTGATTTTAATGGCTATTATAGCTTCGACACTAAGACTTGCAACGCCTCTTATATTTGCTGCACTTGGTGGAGTATTTACTGAACGATCTGGTGTTGTAAATATAGCACTTGAAGGTATCATGATTATGGGTGCTTTCTTTGCAATCTTAACTATGCAATATATCAACAACCCTTGGGCTGGAGTATTAGTTGCAATGATAGTTGGTATAATAACATCATTAATCCTTGGATTCTTAGCTATTCATTTAAGAGCTAACCAAGTTGTTACCGGTGTTGCTATCAACCTTTTGGCTGCGAGTTTAACAGCTTACTTACTTGAAATGGTATGGCATAGATCAGGGCAAACGGATACAGTTGAAAATGCTTTAACCACAAATCCACTTAAATTCTTAGAAGGTATACCAACGCTTGGTAAACTTTTTGAGGGTTTAACACCATTTGTATATCTTGCATTCGTTGCTGTATATATATCCTATTATGTATTGTTTAAGACTCCGTTTGGTTTGCGTGTTAGAGCGGTTGGAGAACATCCAAAAGCAGCTGATACAGTAGGTATAAACGTTTATAAAGTAAGATATATTTGTGTTATGATATCAGGTGCTATGGCGGGACTTGCTGGGGCGGCATTATCTCTTGGAACAGTTAACATGTTTAGAGAAGGTATGACTTCAGGTAAAGGTTTTATCGCTTTAGCAGCTATGATATTTGGTAAATGGCATCCAGTTGGTGCATTATTAGCTAGTTTGTTCTTCGGTTTTGCTGAAGCTATTCAAATTCAGGCGTCATCACTTGGAATTACATGGATTCCATCGGAATTCTTACAAATGCTTCCTTACGTAGCTACAATCCTAGCTCTTGCTGGTGTTGTTGGTAAAGCCACTGCTCCAAAGGCATCTGGTGAGCAATACGAGAAAGGTCACAGATAAAAATTTAAATAAGATATTTTGGAGTCCAAGGCTATATAGCCTTGGACTTTTATATATATAAAAGATAAATCAAAAAAATAAAACGTCACAACTAAAAGCTGACTATAAATATGCTTGTTAGCTCTTAATTGTGATATCAATTTTTGTGAAACAATAAAATTAAAAGTACATTACTTTAACTAAAACTATAAAGCAGAAGTTAAAGCGATTTATATAATGTTACAGTCGAAGGGTGTAACATTAGAAGTAATTTGCAAATAGCGAGATTGGAAGGGCTATTTACTATAAAAGCCTTATTTGCTCCTTGAAATTCATAATCATTATATTAAAAATTCAAGTTACAATGAATTATACTAAATATTGTATGCAAAAAAAATGACATTAGTCATTTTTTGCAATTTTAATTGCAAAAATTATAGCGAATTACAAAAAAAAAATAAAAAATAAAAGTTTTCTCTTATTTTGTAGATAAAATGCTTAGGTAACAATATAATAGGTCTTAGGCAGATAATAGGAATGCAATGTATATAGCTAAGATATTTGGAGGTTATTATGGTAACAGCCTTAATAGGATTAAATCATGAAACTGCTAGCTTAGAAATAAGAGAGAAGCTGTCGTTTTCTGATAGTAGAAAAATTGAAATTATAAGTGATGTTTTGGACTTAGGAATAGCTGAAGTCACTGTTCTTTCAACGTGTAGTAGGTCAGAATTTTATATTGCAGATAAAGTAAATGATATTGATGAAAAAATTGATACATTACTTGTTTTTCTTAGAAAAATATCAGCTTATGAAGATATTGATAAGTATTTGTATATAAAAAGAGGAAGTGCCGTTGCTGTTCATTTATTTAACGTAACAGCAGGACTTGACTCTATAGTTCTTGGAGAAGATCAGATTCTTGGTCAGGTTAGAGACTCTCAAAAATTTTCTATGGACATAGGTGGAAGTAAAAAGATTTTGAACAAACTATTTAGAGATGCAATAACCACTGCAAAACTTATTAAAACAGAGCTTAAGATTTCAGAACATCCACTATCACTAAGTTATATTGGAATTAAGTTTTTAAGAGCAAATCTTGGCAAACTTGATGATAAAAAAGCTATGATTGTTGGATATGGAAAAATGGGTTCTCTTGCACTTGAATATCTCTTATCAGAGGGTGTTCGCGACATTACTCTTGTTGGACGTGATTTAGATAAGCTCAAGGGATTAAATGGAAAAAAAGTAAATCTTAAATATCTAGATTATAGTGAACGATATAAAGCGCTAACAGATGTAGATATGATTATCTCTTCAACATCAGCATCTCACTTTGTTTTAACAAAAGAGAATATGCCCCTAATCAATCGAAGTATTTCAATTCTAGATTTGGCGCTACCTAGAGATGTTGATCCACTAATTTCAGAAATTGATGGAATTGATGTCTATAGTATTGACGATCTAAAAGATGTTTCTATGAAGAGTGTAGAAAAAAGGGACAAGCTTGCTAAAGAAGCATTGGTAATTATTATGGAAAAGGCTTTAGAATTTAAAGAATGGCTTAAGAGTGTTAAATCATATAAACTAATATCTTCACTTAATGGATATTTAGAGTCAATCGA
>JBARWW010000428.1:0-2154 GCA_049647005.1 Acidaminobacteraceae bacterium
GGTACGGACGCTGCAGGACAACAGACTACTGCTATTTTAGATGGTGATGACTATGTACTTAATGGATCAAAGATATTTATTACAAATGCTGGTTACGCAGATACATACATTATATTTGCTATGACAGATAAGTCACTTGGACTTAAAGGAATAACTGCATTTATCGTAGAAAAAGACTTTAAAGGATTTTCAGTTGGTAAAAAAGAGCTTAAACTTGGTATAAGAGGTTCAGCAACATGTGAACTTATATTTGATGACTGTAGAGTTCCAAAAGAAAACATGCTTGGTAAGGTTGGACAAGGCTTTAAGATTGCTATGAAGACTCTAGATGGTGGTAGAATTGGTATCGCATCTCAAGCACTTGGTATAGCTCAAGGAGCACTTGATGAAACAGTTAAGTATGTAAAAGAGAGAAAACAATTTGGAAGATCTATTTCTAAATTCCAAAATACACAGTTTGAATTAGCTGATATGGATACAAAAATTGAAGCAGCTAGACTTTTAGTTTACAAAGCAGCTTTCATGAAAGATGAAAAGCTTCCTTACTCAACTCATGCTGCAAGAGCAAAATTAATGGCTTCTGAGGTTGCTATGGAAGTAACTACTAAATGTGTTCAACTTCATGGTGGATACGGCTACACTAGAGAGTATCCAATCGAGAGAATGATGAGAGATGCTAAGATCACTGAGATCTATGAAGGTACTTCGGAAGTTCAAAAGATGGTAATTGCAGCTAATTTATTAAGATAGGGAGGCTAACATAAATGAAAATTGTAGTTTGTATAAAACAAGTTCCGGATACAACGGAAGTAAAATTAGATCCTAAAACTGGTACTCTTATAAGAGATGGAGTTCCAAGTATTATAAATCCAGACGATAAAGCTGGTCTTGAAGCTGCACTTGATTTAAAAGATAAGTATGGTGCAACTGTTACAGTAATTACTATGGGACCTCCTCAAGCAGATAAGGCACTTAGAGAAGCACTTGCAATGGGTGTAGATAGAGCGATACTTTTAACTGATAGAGTATTTGCAGGAGCTGATACTCTAGCTACTTCAACAGCTCTTGCTGCTGCAATTAAAAAGATTGACTATGATTTAGTAATCACTGGTCGTCAAGCGATTGATGGTGATACAGCTCAGGTTGGACCACAGATTGCAGAGCATTTAGATATTGCACAGGTTTCATATGTTATGCAAATTGAAAAAGATGATAATAGTTTAGTTTTAAAAAGAGGATTTGAAGATGGATATCATATGTTACAAGTTGAGTTCCCATGTCTAATCACTACTTTATCTGAACTTAATAATCCAAGATATATGACTGTTGGTGGAATTATAGATGCATATAGAACTAAAGACGTTGAAATCTGGAACTTTGAAAATATCGACGCAGATGTTAGTGATATGGGTCTTAAAGGTTCACCTACAAAAGTTAAGAAATCCTTTACAAAGGGAGCTAAGTCAGCTGGAAAAGTTTATGAATTAACACCAAAAGAATCAGCGAAAGTAATTGTAGAGAAGCTTCTTGAGAAATATTATATCTAACTTTGGAGGGATAAATAATGAATTTTAGTGAATATAAAGGTGTTTTAGTTTTTATAGAGCAAAGAGAAGGAATAGTTCAAAATGTATCACTTGAGCTACTTGGAAAAGGTAGAGAAATCGCAGATAATCTGGGAGAAGAATTAATTGCAGTAGTTCTTGGCCATAAGATTGGTGATATTGCTTTAGAAGTTGGAAGATACGGCGCTGACAAAGTTGTTGCAGTCGATAATGAAGATCTAAAAATATATACTACAGAGCCTTATACTCAAGCATTAACTGCTGTAATAAATGATAAGAAGCCTGATATTGTACTTGTTGGAGCAACTTCTATTGGTCGTGACCTTGGCCCTAGAGTTTCTGCTAGAGTAAAAACTGGTCTTACAGCAGACTGTACTAAGCTTGAAGTATCTGATGAGAGACAACTTATGATGACTAGACCTGCTTTTGGTGGTAACATCATGGCAACTATCATTTGCCCGGATCATAGACCTCAAATGTCTACAGTTAGACCTGGTGTTATGCAAAAGCTTCAAAGAGATGATGCAAAGCTAATAGAAGTTGAAACTATGAATGTAGATTTTAAGACTGAAAAGTTTAAGGTTAAGGT
>JBARWW010000429.1:0-6031 GCA_049647005.1 Acidaminobacteraceae bacterium
GTATATAAACAAAAGCGCATAACATGGCAAATATAGCTATAAAAGTTCTAATAGCAACTTCCATTGAAATTGATGGTGCAGGCATTAATAGCAAGTAGTATGCTAGAGTGATGATGATCGATGCACCGTATAAAGTGATTTTTTTCGATCTAACAAGTTCAAATCTTTCTATAAGCGTTTGAACTGACGCACTAGTTACTGCAGCAAATAAAAATACGAAAACTAATTTTTCTATAGTTAGAGAAGCTTGCGAATCTATATGAATCATATAACTAACTACCATAGCTGTAAATAATAAGAAAATTACTGTAATTGGAAATCTCTTAACTGCTTTTATCAGACCTCTGAATAATTCAGTAATCCATTTAAATAAATTTTTCATAATAAACCTACCTTTGTATTTGTAATTTAACTTTAAAAATTGAAAATGTAACTATAAGTGCTGAAATTAAGCTAGTAGCTAAAAATAAATAGCCAATTGGTATAAGATAGAATGGTTCTATAAGTGTTCCATCTGGTGCAACTTCAGATCCTATAATTTGATACATTACTCCACATGCAGTTGCAATAGCAAGTGAAATTAGAGTTAAAATATATTTTTTCATGTTACCTCCTAAAAAATTATGCTTATAATGTCTTTGCCTGTAGATAGAATAGCATATTTTTTATCGTTTATCAATAAAAATATAATGAAAATAGATATATTGACTTGTGAATGTGATGAATTAATCTATGAAAACATTGATAAAGCTTATATTGTTTAATATTAAAAATTTGTTGACAAACGATAAAATAATATTTAGAATTGAAATGTAAATAGTAAAATTTTAATGGAGGTTATCTAACAAATGAATAGTAAATCAGTATCAAAGATTTTAAATATACTTGTGATTTTAGCAATTGTGATTACAAGTAGTCTGATCTTAATGACACCATTTATAGTAGCAGCATTTTTTAAAAGTCAGTTTTCACTACTAGATAATAAACTAGTTATAAAAGTTACTATATTTATATACCTAAGTGCAATTCCCTATCTTATTGCATTAGTTAAACTTAAAAAACTTTCGAGTTTAATTGTAAATAACAACCCATTTTCAATTGAGAGTGTAAAGTCGCTAAAGATGATATCAATATGTTCATTTAGTGAAATAATTATATTTGCTACTTATATAAATTATTTAAAGCAAACAACTGACTTCTTTAGCTACATAGTCCTTGGAGGACCAATAATTCTAGTTACATTTATCTGCGTTACAATAGGTTTTTTATGTTTAGTATTATCTCAGTTATTTGAGATCGCTATAGAGATAAAAGAAGAGAATGATAAAACGATTTAGAGAGGGATGTTGATATGCCGATTATTGTAAATTTAGATGTAATGATGGCCAAGAGAAAAATGAGTTCAACAGAACTCTCAAATAGAGTCGGAATAACTATGGCTAATCTTTCTATTCTTAAAAACAATAAAGCCAAAGCAGTTAGATTCTCAACATTAGAAGTCTTATGCGAGGTGCTTGAGTGTCAACCAGGTGATATTTTAGAATATGTTAAAGAAGATGACGCTAGACTAAGGCAACATATATAATTTTAAAAAAGTCGTGGAAAATCTAATTTTAAATGCTAAATAAAAAAGAGTTAATGCATAGTTTCACTCATATTAAAGTGAAACTAAGATATTAACTCTTTTATTTTATAATTAATTATTTCTTTTCAATAGTTTCTATTCCTTCAAATTCATATATATCTATAAAGTATTTAGTAAGTTTAGATTTGATCTTTTCAAGATCAATTTCTTCTCCCTTAATCTTCTTAACAGAAGTAACTCCCATAGTAGCAAGACCACATGGAACTATTAGCTGGAAGTGCTCAAGTATAGTGTTTAAGTTAAGTGCAAAACCATGCATGGTAACCCCTTGCTTTACAGCAAGTCCAAGTGCAACAAGCTTCTCCTCACCATACCATACACCAGCGTTACATTCATGCCTAGAAACGGTGATATCAAATTCATCATTTACAAACTGTATAAAGATTTCTTCTAGTTTATCAACAAATCTCTTAATGCTTCTATTATGATTTTTCTTTAAATTAAAGATTGGGTATCCAACAAGCTGACCGGGCCCATGATAAGTAACATCTCCGCCACGGTTTATATTGTAAAGATCAATTCCTTGCTTGTTTAAACTTTCTTTATCAAATAGTACGTTCTCTGGAGTTGCATTTTTTCCAAGTGTAATAACTGGAGTGTGCTCTACAAGTATGAGAGTGTCGTTACACTCACCATTTTGAACCTTTTCAAGAATATCATACTGAATATCCAAAGCTTCTTTATAATCCATCTTACCTAAATCTAATATATTTAATTTCATAAGTTACCTCTTTTCAAGAATTCTATTAAGTATAGGACCCATTGCTACAAGTGTGGTATGTATATGACTTCTAGCGTCAACTATATTTATATTGTGAGACTTTAAGGAGCTAAGTCCTTGGCGAATTTTTGTAAGATCAAACATCTTATCGTTTTCAGAATACCAAAATTCAAAGTGAGAGTTAAGTTCTTCTGCTTTGATTCCAGAGTATGTAGTAATAATCTTAAATTCACGTATAACTCCAGGCATATCATTACCAAAACCTACAACATGAGCTCTTGATAAATCAGTTAGTATCTCTTCACTAGCAAAAGTTTCTTTGTCAATCATAAAAGGAACTTGCTTAGAGAAGTACTGGTCTGCTTTATTCATTAGTTTTAGTTTCATCTTAACTATAGTAATCCTAGACATCAGTCCATCAACAGCAAAACCTTTCGTATAGATCTTTGGAACATCTTTTTCACTTGGAGTAAATCCAGCAATTATATCAATAGAAAGTAGTTTATCAGGTATAGCATGGCTAAGTTCATAGGCATATAGTGAACCAGAAGAATTAGCAATAACGTGGAATTTATCTATCGATAGTGAATCCATTAATTGTGTTACTTCCATACTAAAATCATGAACGTCGCGGTTTGTCTTTATATCAGAGGCACCAAGACCTGGTCTATCAAATGATATAACTTGAAGACCTTGTGTCTTTAGAGCTTCTGCATCGAAAAACGCTTTTATGTCATATCTTGATCCCGGAAATCCATGTATATATAATATAGGAACTCCAGTTTTGTCACCAATGTGACTAAATGTGATTTCTCTTCCACCATCTAGGAGAAATTTATTTGAAAATGGGTTTTGCACTTTAAAAAACCTCGCTTTCTTTATTAATTTATAATATTAGTATATAATCAATTAGTAAAGAAAAGAAGTGAAATATTTTGGTTTCACGGGAAAAATTATAGGGAGCCAAGTGGGCTCTCTAACTTATTAAAGAATAGATTAGGATGTGGATTATGAAAGAGAAAATATTTATAGTAAAAAACAAGTTTAGAGACAAGTACAAAACAGGATTCCCACTACTTCATAAGGATTATTTTTTTGATTATGATCAGTCGGTAAAAGAGGGCGAAATAATTAAAGTTGTTGATGAAGACAAAAGAGCATTTGGACGTGCTTATTATGGTATCCAGAACAAGGGTATCGGCTGGTTAATTACAAAGGATATGGCAACGAAAATTGATGAAGATTTCTTTGAAAAAATAATACTTGAAGCTATGGAAAAAAGAAAAAAATTCTTTAAATCTAAAAGTACTAATACTTTCAGAGTCTTTAACGGCGAAGGCGATGGTATTGGTGGACTTACGATTGATTACTTTGATGGATTCTATCTAATAAACTGGTACAGTAAAGGTATCTTTAAATTTAGAGAAATCATTTTAAATGTATTTAAAAAAAGCATTGAGTATAAAGGTATTTATCAAAAGAAAAGATTTGATGATGCAGGTAAATATATAGAATCGCAAGATTTTGTAATGGGTGAAGAAGCTCCAGCACCTCTTTTAGTTAAAGAAAATGATGTTACTTTTGCTATTTACTTAGATGATGGAGCTATGGTTGGAATTTTCCTTGATCAAAAAGATGTAAGAAAAGCTATCCGCGATAAATATGCAAAAGGTAAGTCCGTTCTTAATACATTCTCTTATACAGGGGCGTTTTCTGTATACGCAGCTCTTGGTGGTGCTAAAAAGACTACAAATGTAGACCTAGCTAATAGATCTTATGCTAAGACTATAGAGCAGTTTGCTGTTAATGGAATCGACTATGAAGCACAAGATATAATAGTTGAAGATGTTTTCCACTACTTCAAATACGCAACCAAAAAGAACTTAAAATTTGATATGGTAATTCTTGATCCACCAAGTTTCGCAAAATCTAAGAAATTTAAGTTTAGTGCTTCAAAAGATTATACTAAGCTTCTGATAGATGCCATATCTATAACAGAAAAAAATGGAATAATTGTAGCTTCAACTAATTGTAGCTCATTTAATATGCTAAAATACAAAGGCTTTGTGGAAGAAGCATTTAAAACTTCAAAAAAGAAGTATAAAATTGTGGAAGAATTTATGCTTCCGGGTGATTTTGTTACTAAAAACTACTATAAAGAAGGAAACTACCTTAAAGTTCTATTTTTAGAAGTATTAAACTAAAACTGGAGGAAGATATGACTATAAAATTATATGAAGAAGATGTATATTTAAAAAAATCTGATTGTAAGATCATAGCTATCCTAGAGATAGATGGTAAATCTTTTATAGAGACTGACAAAACTATATTTTTCCCTGAGGGTGGTGGGCAACCTTCTGACATAGGATTTATCGGTGAGAGTGAGATCGATGATGTAATTGAGAAAGATGGTAAGATCCTTCATAGAGCTAAGTTACTAGTTGGCCTATCTGTAGGTAGAAATACAAATATGTCAATCAACTGGGATAGACGTCTTGATAATATGCAGCAGCACTGCGGCGAGCATATTTTATCAGGTATATTTATGTCCGAGTATAAGGCTGTGAACAAAGGCTTCCACATGGGAGACGAAGTAGTTACTATAGACGTTGATATAAAAGATATGACTAAGACCATGATGGATAAAGTTGAAGATATGGCAAATGCTGCTATCTATGATAACGCTGAGATCATCATTCACAAAAGTCTTACAAAAGAAGAAGCTAATAAATTCAATGTTAGAAAAGAAACTAAGGTTGATGAAGATATAAGAATGGTAGAAGTAAAGGGTATAGATATCGTAGCATGCTGTGGTTCACACCCAAGTAAAACTGGTGAAGTTGGTATAATAAAAGTACTTAAGTTTGAAAAGTACAAGAGTATCACACGTGTACACTTTGTATGTGGAATGCGTGCTCTTAAGAGCTTTAGAGCTAAACAAGACCTACTAACTAAGGTTAATCAAAAGTACTCATCTGATGAAACTACTCTACTCGAGCGACTAAAGACAGAAGAAGATAAGCTTAAGAAAGCAAAGAGTGAACTGGGTAAATTATCAAAACTTGTTAATGAATCAAAAGCTGAAAAGATTTTAGCAAATTCACAGGCAAATATGATAATTGAAAAAATTGATAATACATCAGCAGATGATCTTATGTCTATAGCTAAGCGTATGATCGAAGTATCTGATAAACTAGTATGTCTTGCATCAACATTAGACTTAAAAGTTATTATGTTGCATTCTGGTGTGTCTGTAGTTCACTGTGGCAAATTCTTTAAAGATAACCTTCCCGCGTTTGATGGAAAAGGTGGCGGTGGCGACAAGATGGCGCAAGCTATGTTTAAGCGGGAAGACGATATAGATTGCTTCTTTGCTGCTATAAAGATGATGCTGAAATAAAATATGATATTATAAAAAGGGGTTAGAGTAATTTGAGCCCACTGAAAATATAGTTCCATTTAAGTTTTGATTTTTTAAAAAATAAAAAAACGCTGAAAACACGAAAATTTATAATCGTGTTTATTCGATAAAATGAAGATTGAATTTAATTATTTATGTTGACATTGTATTATTATACGCCTATAATGCATATAAGACTTCGATTGATAAGAAGGCTTTGAATTTGAAATGATTCAAAAAAAGTGTTGACTTACAATTTGTAAAC